>VBAU01000225.1 GCA_005883855.1 Bacteroidota bacterium | reverse complement strand
CCCGCCGAAACAGCAGGCATGAACACTCAAGAGTTGCGTAGCAATTTTCTTGTTGACAACCTAATGGTGAATGATGAGCCGAACATGGTGTATTCCCATTATGATCGAATGATCATTGGTGGGGCCAGGCCAGTGAGTAAAAGATTACAGTTGCCAAATCATGCCGAATTGAAGGCCGATTATTTTTTAGAAAGAAGAGAAATCGGGATCATTAACGTAGGAGGACAGGGAATAATTGAAGCAGACGGGGAGAATTTTCCACTGCACAAGTTGGACTGCCTGTACATTGGAAAGGGGATACAGACAGTTCATTTCAAGAGCGATGACTCATCCTCTCCCGCAGTATTTTATTTTCTGTCGGCTCCCGCCCACGCCACACATTCCAATCATTTGATGAAAAAGGAAGAGGCTTCACCGGTGACGATCGGGGTTACAAAGACGGCCAATCACCGCACCATCTATAAATATATTCATGCGGATGGAATCAAAAGCTGCCAGTTGGTGATGGGACTTACGGTACTTGGCGAGGGCAGTGTTTGGAATACGATGCCAGCTCATACGCACACGAGAAGAATGGAAGTCTATTTTTATTTCGATGTCCATCCCGAACACCGGGTGATTCACTTGATGGGTCAGCCGCAGGAGACGAGACATTTGATCGTCGCCAACTACGAAGCAGTCATTTCACCGTCGTGGTCTATACATGCCGGGTGCGGCACCGCGAACTACTCCTTTACATGGGGAATGGCAGGAGAGAATTATACTTATACAGATATGGATGGTGTTGCCATTCGCGATTTACAATAAGAACATAGATAAAAGTTAAAAGTTATAAGAGTTTCTCAACGGGAAATGTATCTGCATTGGCGGATTAGATCGACAAGCGGAAGACTTTTATCTTTTAACTATTAACTTTTATCTTACTAACGGTTGCTACAACACCACCACCGAGAATCCTTCGACCGTAATTTTTGCTGCTGCCCGATACCTTTCTCCCTCTTCTTCAGCTACAAAGTTTGTATTTGTGTCAATGACTTTTATCCATTGGGCGCCGTACCTTCTTGTCGGCAGTTTGTATTCTACCGGCTCACTATGTGCGTTGAAGATCAAATAAAAATTATCGTCCACAATGGGCTTTCCGTCATAATCTAACGAGTGGATGCCGCGTCCGTTTAAATAAACGGCAAGACATTTCGCAAAATCCTGCTTCCAGTTTTCTTCGTTCATTTTTTTTCCATCTGGAGAAAACCATGCAATATCGGTCAAACCCCGGCCCTTAATCGGTTGTCCTTTGAACCAATCGCGCCTCGAGAAGACATTGTGGTCTTTGTACCCACGGATCAATTTCTTGGTGAACTCCAGTAGTTCTATGTCGGCCTCCTGCCAATTGATCCACGAGATTTCATTATCCTGGCAGTAGGGATTGTTATTTCCATTTTGTGTCCGACCCATTTCATCGCCAGCTAGCAGCATCGGCACGCCCTGCGACAAAAAAAGCGTTGTGAGAAAATTTCTTTTCTGCCGGTTTCGTAAAGCGAGAATAGCGGGATCATCCGTGGGACCTTCCGCTCCGCAATTCCAGGAACGGTTATGGTTTTCCCCGTCATTATTGTTCTCATCGTTCGCCTCATTGTGTTTTTCGTTATAAGAGACAAGATCATTCAACGTGAAACCATCATGCGCTGTAATAAAATTTACACTTGCTGTTGGATGTCGATAATCATTCTTGTACAAGTCAGAACTTCCGGTCAGCCGTTGGGCGAACTCCGATAACATACTATTTGCACCTCGCCAATAATCGCGCATGCAGTCACGGTACTTGCCATTCCACTCGGCCCAACCCGGTGGAAAGTTTCCAACCATGTAGCCTCCCTCACCGATGTCCCAGGGTTCGGCAATTAACTTCACTTGGGAAATGACAGGGTCCTGGTGAATGATATCGAAGAACGAACCCAAGCGATCTACTTCATGAAGTTCTCTTGCCAGGGTGGACGCAAGGTCAAAGCGAAAACCATCCACATGCATTTCCAAGATCCAGTAGCGCAGGCTATCCATGATCAACCTTAAAACATTGGGGAGATTTGCACTGAGCGTATTGCCTGTACCCGTGTAATCCATGTAGTAACGCTTATCATGGGTCAACCGGTAGTAGGAGGCGTTGTCGACACCACGAAAAGAAAGAGTAGGGCCGAGATGATTTCCTTCTCCCGTATGATTATAGACCACATCCAGGAACACTTCAATGCCCGCTTTGTGAAGCTCCTTCACCATGTTCTTAAATTCAAACACCTGTTCACCCAAATGCCCGTTACTTGAGTAACGTACGTCCGGAGCGAAGAATCCGATGGTGTTGTAGCCCCAATAGTTAGTTTTTCCTCTTTCTTCAAGCTGGCGATCAGAAATGAAATAATGAATAGGCATCAATTCAACGGCAGTAATGCCCAGCTCCCTGAGATAATTAATTACAGCCGGGTGTGCAAGCGAGGAATAGGTGCCGCGAATGTTTTCAGGAATATGAGGATGGAGTTTTGTAAAACCCTTCACGTGCAATTCGTAGATAATTGTTTTATGATAGGGAATCTTTGGAAACTTATCTTCTTGCCAATCGAACGTCGGATCTATCACAACACATCGCGGCATAAATGGCACGCTGTCCTGGCCACTAAAAGTCAAATCTGCATCGGGATGCCCCACTTCGTAGCCAAACAGCGAATCGTGCCAATGGACGGTATCCGAAATTGCCTTGGCGTAAGGATCGATGAGAAATTTATTCGGATTAAACCTATGTCCATGTTCAGGTTCATAACGGCCGTAGACTCTGTAGCCATACAATTGACCTGGCTTCAAACCAGGAATATAAATATGCCACACATGATGGGTTCTTTCATCCACCTTGATTCTTTCAGATTCATTTTGCTGCTCCTTTGAATCAAATAAGCAGAGCTCTACTGCTGTAGCATTTTCGGCATAAAGTGCAAAATTTACGCCCCGGCCATCCCACGTGGCGCCTAGTGGAAAAGGACTGCCCGGCTGTACTGTTATGCTCATTAGATAGTTTTAGTGCTCTTGTCGAACACATCCAATTTCAAGATTCCTGCCAATCAAAAGGCAATAGGCAATTGGCAACATGCAAAAGAGAGCTCATAACCATTCGTGCAGTGCTCTTGAAATTTTTTCTGCTTCTGTGATAAACCCATCATGTCCATATGGTGAATCAATTTCCATCAGTGTGGAATTGGGAATATGCTGTGCAAGTAATTCTTGCTCGTGCAACGGACAAAGTATATCGCTGCCGATGCCAATGATCAGTGTTTTTTGCCTGAGCGTTTGCAAAACGACTTCAGCTTTACCTCCGCGTCCGCGACCGAGGTGATGTGAATCCATTGATTTTGTCAGTAGCCAATAGCTAAACGCATTGAATCGACTCGCCAATTTGTTGCCCTGGTAAACGATGTAAGATGAAGCCCGGTAATTGTCCAGTTTTTCCGCGTCAGGATCTGTTTGCTTGTCCACTAAAATTCCATAATTGCGGTAGGTGATCACCCCAATAGCGCGGGCTGCTTTCAAACCGTTTTGACCGGCATTCTCATTATGAAATCGCCAGGTCGCGTCTGCCTCAATCGCAAGTCGTTGCGATGTATGCACAGCAATACCCCAGGCACTCTCGGTTGCTGAAGTACCAACCAAAAAAAGGTTCTCTATTTTTTCATTTTCGATTGCGGCCCATTCCAGCGCCTGGTAACCTCCCATGCTTCCACCCATTAATAAATGAATTTTCTCAATCCCGAGATGCTGTCGCAAGGCGATGTGCGCTTTCACCATATCTCGAATGGTGATCATCGGAAAACTGCTGAAGTAAGGTTGTTCGGTGGCAGGATCAACCGTTAAAGGACCAGTCGTGCCGTAGCAACTGCCCAGTATATTGGCACAGACAATAAAGTATTTTGAGGGAGCAACAAATCCTTTTTTTCCGACTACGCCTGGCCACCATGCCTCCGCGTCGGAATTGGCTGTTAATGCATGGCAGATCCAGATCACGTTGCTCTTGTCGCGGTTTAATGTCCCGTAGGTGTGGTAGGCAATAGTAACCTTGGGAAGTATATCTCCATTCTCTAACTCAAAAGGCTCATTATAATTGAACAATTCCATAACTAGTTGGAGGGGCTCAAAGGTTCAACAGGTTTAACATGTTCTATACGTTTCACGAATCGAGACTACCGTTTGACCTTTTTGAATCCTTAAACTTTTTGAACTTGGCAAAAGTAAAGGCATGCATCAATTAAATTTGTAAAAACTTGATATAAAAATAATGGAACAACACCCAATCACAAAGGTTATCCGATCGCAAACAGATCGTACCCGTGAAATGGAGCATTCATCGCCCATTTATCCCACCAGCAGTTTTTGTTTTGACAATTCGGAAGCCATGCGTGCAGCATTTGCAGATGAAACAGACGACAATATTTACAGCCGGTTCAGTAACCCCAACGTTCAGGAATTTGTAGATAGAGTTTGTGTATTTGAAGGGGCCGAAGCTGGGTATGCAACAGCCTCCGGGATGAGTGCCGTCTTCGCCTCATTCATGGCGTTGATGAAGCAAGGAGATCATCTTCTTTCCTGCAGTTCCATTTTCGGAAGTACTCATACCGTGATTACAAAATTTCTTCCGCGCTATGGAATTGAGTATACATACGTAAACGCGAATAAGCCGGAGGATTGGGAGAGGGCGATCAGGCCAAACACGAAAATGATTTACCTGGAAACGCCAACCAACCCAGGATTGGAAATCATAGATATTGAATTTGTGTCGGCTCTTGCAAAAAAGCACCATGTTGTTTTAAATGTAGATAACTGTTTTGCTACGCCGGTAAGTCAACGGCCGATCGATCTTGGCGCCGATATTGTAGTGCACTCCGCCACGAAGTGGATCGACGGTCAGGGCCGTGTCCTTGGCGGCGTAATCGTTGGGAAAAAGGAATTGATCCATGACATTTACTTGTTCTGCCGAAGCACGGGGCCGGC
>VBAU01000129.1:5150-5391 GCA_005883855.1 Bacteroidota bacterium | reverse complement strand
ATGCGCCCGGTTCCGGCTTTCCAGTTCGGATCGCTGGCGTAAACCCGATCCTTGCTGTCAATGGCAATATCATTAGGTTGATTCATGGAAGAATCATGTGCAAAAACCGATAGCTGTTTTGTTGACATGTCTACTTTTAGCACATTGTGATTGATATAATCCGCAATGAGCATGTCGCCACTGCTTGAAAAACGTATGCCGTTCCCAACGCTGCCATTTGGCAACTCGATAAATATACTCT
>VBAU01000129.1:0-5067 GCA_005883855.1 Bacteroidota bacterium | reverse complement strand
GGTAAAGCTTTTAGGAGCTGTCAGAGCTGTTGACTTAAACAGGTCCGGGGATGATGATGCTTTTTGGGATTCGTTGCAGGAGAGTAAAGAAGCTATACTCAACCATGCCAGAAGATGTTTAGAAACCATATTAATAAAATTTAGATGTTGAGTTGAATTAAAAAAGACGAATTTTTTTTTCACCATGATATCATTTTTTATTTGTTGCAGTATTTCTGAATTTAGTTACATTGGCAGGACTGACAGCACTGGCATTGTTACCAAAATTCTGCCGGATATAGGTCAATACCTGGGCGATATCTTCATCTTTTAGAAAACTATGCTGGGGCATTGAGCCATTATAAGGTTGCCGCTTGACTTCAACTTGTCCCTGCAAACCATTTAATACAATATTGATCAATCTTTTTTTATCTCCGTTTACCCATTCAGAACTATCCAACGGAGGAAAACGTTCCCCATCACCCTTTCCATTATGCTGGTGACAAGAAACGCAAAAATAATTATACACCTGTGCACCAGGAGTCGCCTTGCCTTTATAAAGGTTATCATTTACTTCATCCGGTGTACGAATATTTGACTTTAATTTTCGTTTTTCCATGTCTGCTAGTTCAGCTTTTCCAAATTGGTTTTTATCGCCTTTATACATGATGCGCCATATCTTTCCCTTTCGCGAGTCCGAGATGTACAAAGATCCGTCCGGGCCCATTGCCAGGCCCATTGGCCTGTAAACCGCGTCACTAGTGTTTACTACCGGATCAACACGCGCAAAACCATCAGCAAAAACTTCCCATTCCCCAGTTGGTTGTCCATTTACAAACGGTACGAAGCAAACAAAATAACCGGCCTGCGGATAAGGAGATCTGTTGGTAGAACCATGAAAAGCGATGAAGGCGCCGTTCTTGTAATGGTCAGGAAATTGATCCCCTGTATAAAATAAAAGATCGTTCGGAGCCCAATGTCCTGGAAACCCCATAATTGGTAAACGCACTGTGCTGTCTCTTGCAGGCAGCTTGCCATCGCCGCCATATTCTGGTGCGAGGACATTTTTCTTCTGCATTTGATCGTAATAGCTGTAAGGCCAGCCAAAATTGTCGCCGTCATTTACTCTTAAGAATTCTTCGGATGGAAGGACCGCACTTTGCCAGGCGGAAAATTTATTCGGCCACAAAAAATGCAGATCATCTCTTCCATGCATTACCACGTACAGATTTTTGTCTGTGCTATTCCAGTCCATGGCTACAACACTTCTTACTCCGGTTGCGAACTTTCGCCCGTCTTTTTGTGTCAACCCGATTTTATTGGCATCAAATTGCCAGATGCCAGCATACTTCTCTAATTCCGGACAAGGATCGAGCCCGGCAAAGCCCGGCGTGCCACCCGGCGTTCTGATTAGATCCTGGCATGCATTGGAAGGTGCGCCAAATGGCACATACAGATGTCCTTTATCATCAAATGCAACCGGCTTCGTAATATGCCAATGTGAGCCACGAGAATCTTCTTCCGTAAGTACAGTTTCCATTTTACTGTCGGGAATAAGTTTTCCTGGTTGCAATTTCATTCTGTAGATCACCAGTTCAGACGCAAAATATAAATAGCCATTGTGTATACGCATGCAATTGGAAAGGCCGCCCTCATTAGGGTAATTTCCAAAGTGTACAATGGAATCTGCTTTGCCGTCATTATTAACGTCTCTCAATGCTACGTTACCACCCTCCCCTTTTTTTGAGTGGCTCAACTTTACATAGATGTCTCCGTTGTCATTCACCACAATATGACGTGCAGGGCCAATGCTATCTGCAACAACAACGGCTTCAAAATTACGGGGTAAAAAAAGTCCACCATTGCCAGGATCACCTTTAGGCAACTCTGCTCGCCTGTTGCATTGGCTGAAGATGATGACAGACAACAGGAGAAAAAATGCACTTATGCGGTCCATCCTGTACATGTCTACTTAATGTGGGTTTCCGTTTATCAATTTGGTTATTTAGTTATGATTGGTAGCTGCACGTCATTTCAACAAGTATAAGAGTGATTACTCCACACTTTGAAATAAGCGATGAATAAAGATCTAATTGTATCCCGACGCTGTGGTCGGGATGCTGCGGGTATTGCTAATTCGCTTTGCTCAGTAGACCCAATAACTATCGGGTTGGTGCAGCACAAGCGAGCGTGGCAACGGAAGCCTTATAGCATTACTTTAGCCAGGCTAATAAAAATAGTTATTGCTTCCAAGCCTTAGCAGCAATACCATTGAGATCCCAAACAATTTTGCCTTCACGAACAGTAAGCTCTGCTTCCAATTTGCGATTGCCTTCAAGCCTGTTGCCGGCAGCATCTATAAATCCAAATTTTCCGTTTTGCATGCTCAATACCGCAATGTCAGCAACAGAACCTTCACCCAGGTTTCCCAGGTCCTCGCGTTTAATTGATCTAGCAGCATTCCATGTGGCCCGTGCGACTACATCTTCGATGCTCATACCAATTGCCATGTATTTAGACATAATGTTCAACACGCTTTTCATGCCCGCGTTCATGCTGAAGCGATGCAGATCGCTGCCAAATGAATTGGGTGTTAGCCCCTGCTGAAACGCAGGCACGGCCTGGCTAAACCAGAAACCCGCACCACCATGACCAACATCGAATAACACGCCTTTTTTTTGTGCAGCTAATACAAAAGGACGAACATTTCCGTGTTCATCAACTATGGGCATTCTTTCGGCCACCTGTTCAAAAGAATGTGTGATGATATCACCGGGCCGCATTTTTTTCAATTGATCTTCCAAACTGAATTGTGGCAGGTGGCATTCGACGAACAAGGGTGTGTTTGATTGGCGACCTGCATCCAACGCTCTTTCAAATGGTGTCCAGTCACTACCCTCGTAATGACCGATCTTCACTCCTACTATTATGTCTTTATACTTCTGTATGACAAGAGCGGCCGAGTCAGCATTCATGTCGTTGAGGTCTTCTTGCAAAGGTTTTCCGCTCATGCCTGAACCGGCAATATTTATAAAGGCAAGCACACGTGTTTGCGATTTATCAATCACCTGTTCTTTAAATAAAGGAAAATTGCGCCAACCTGAAGTGCCAGCATCCACTACCGTTGTAACACCTGACTTGAATGTAAAATCATCGGGTGAAACACTGTAAATTCCATCCGCAAACTTATCAGGCTTTGTTCCAACAAAGACATGGGTATGTATATCAATCAAACCGGGCACAACATACAAGCCTGTGGCATCAATAATTTTTTTTGATTGGGCAGCAGGAATATCATCAGCGACTTTAGCAATTTTTCCGGCTGCAACAGCAACGTCTTTTTTTGCATTGATGCGATTCTTTGGATCGACTACATGCCCGCTTTTTATTAAAAGATCATATTGCTGAGCCCAAATTACAGAAGGAATAAAAAACAAAACAACATACAGCCCTACCAAAAAAATTGCGTGCAGAGTGGTGAGACTTTTCTTTAAAAGCAACAGATGATATGTTACGTAAGCAACCATTTATTTTTTCTGTAGTTCCTGTTCCCATAGAGGTGCATCGATGCCGTCAAGATCCCAAACAATTTTGCCTGCACGTATGGTTAATTCAACTTCCAGTTTCTGCGTGCCTTTAAGCTTTGTTTTACGAATGTCAAGGAATCCAAAATCACCTTTTCTAACATTGAACACGGTAATATCTGCTTCGGTGCCCACACTTAGATTTCCAAGATCTGTTCTTTTAATAACATTAGCTGGATTCCAAGTTGAGCGCAGAATAACATCCTTCAAGCTCATACCCATATTTAGGAACTTAGACATAACATTGCTCATATCCTTCATGCCGCCATTCATACTCTCAGCATGTAGGTCGGTGCTGATAACATTGGGCTGAAATCCCTGCTGCATTGATGGTACAGCCTGGCGCCAGGAGAAAGCACCGCCACCATGCCCAACATCGAAAATGATTCCTCTCTTTTGTGCCTGGAAAATAAATGGCTTAACCGTACCATTGTCATCAACAACCGTCTCTCTTACAGTGGGGCCGTAAGAATAAGTGTGCGTAAAGATATCTCCAGGTCGCAGGTGCTTCATAAAAAGCTCCTCTATCGAATTAGGGGGCTGATGTTCGCCAAAGTCGACCATTACCGGGACATTCGCAAGATTACCTGCTGCTACTGCACGGTCCACCTGGGTGAAATCTCCCCAATAATGCGCTGCTTTAATGCCAACAATAATATCGGGAAATAATTTTTTTATCATGTAAGCGGTCTGCTGTGGGTTCATGTCAGTGGTGTCCTGTTCTTCGAAACGGCCAACCATACCATTGCCAACAATGTTCAAGAATGCAAGAACTCTTGTTTGTGACTTGTCAATGGTTTGTTTTTTAAAAAGACGAAAATTTTTCCACCCGGACGAGCCTGCGTCGACTACAGTTGTAACACCGGCCCTGAACGTAAACCCATCAGGCGGAAGGCTGGTTAAACCATCGGCTATATAAGCATCCACATCAGTTCCGTTGAAAGCATGCACATGCATATCAATGAAACCCGGTGTGACATACAAGCCACTTACGTCAATTACTTTTTTTGCATGCTGAGCCGGAATATTTTTTGCCACCTGGGATATCTTTCCATTTATGACGGCCACATCCATTTGTTCGTCGATTTTGTTCTTCGGGTCAATCATATGGCCGCCCTTTAATAACATGTCTATCTCCTGGGCTTGCACAATGCTTGCTGTAAAAATGAAAAGCAGCATTAGCACTAGGTGACCTGCTTCTTGTGAAAAACTATTCAATAATTTTTTTTGACGCAGCATGGATGATATTTTACTAATTTTTCTGGACGCAGGAAGCAGTTACTACGCGCCTTAAGTTGCTATTGGTGGGCCGCCGGGTATCACTATCCTTTCATGAGGACTCTTATTGTTATTGCGCTTAGCTACAAATTTTGCGGTTCGGTATTCTCCCATGTAAATAGACCCGGAGATTGTTTCTCCTGAAAGCATACCGGAGAAAAGAAAAGTAATAGAGTCTCCAGGGTGACGATCGACGCTGCGAAGTTTAATTGTTTTGCCCTCTATT
>VBAU01000128.1 GCA_005883855.1 Bacteroidota bacterium | reverse complement strand
ATTCTAACTAAAGGACTTCTCCAGAGTTTGCTCCTAATTTATATTATTACTTTTTGCATTCCATTGTTAATTTATAATGGAATTTGTAATCCATACTAGGTAGAATATAAGAATGGATATAAGGGTATAAAATTCTTATAGATTTAACACCAAAATAAATAACAGGTTGATTCCATTGCATATGAAGAGTAGTAATTAATCTGTACTTTCAGTTTGCTTTCAGTCATTCTTGCTTCTTCAATTGAATGTGTATTTGTGAATTATCATGAAATGTTTCTTGACGCAACACATTTGATGCATTTATCTCATTAAAAATGTGCTATCACAATGCATCAATAATGCATCAGCAATGCATGAATAATGTATCAATTCGATACAATATCAAAACAATTAAGGTTCTCTTAGGGGGCTCGTAATTTCAATTTAAACAATAACTTATGGTAGGGCATTTACATGAAATAGAATTCGGTTTCGCAATTAATCGCGCACAGTCCCAATATCTTCCGCATTCCTCGGAGGAATCATGAATTTATGTAATTCAAAATTACTTCTCAAAAGTCCAGAATTTATTCAAAGAAGTAGGATAGATTGGTTTTCTACTGCTTTCTGCACCACCGGCGGTCGGCAAAAAATTACACCACCGATTCAAAATTTTCGCTTTAAAATATGTAAAGGAGAGCCGGTCTGGCCTCATCGTCCCTCGCTTCGATATCGAATCCCTCTAGCTTAGCAACAGTGGGGGTGGCCGAGATGGAGGATGAGGGGAGTGATAAGGATGGACTGGGGTGTCCTCTGAGGCTTCTGTAAGCAATGGAGTCGGTCTCTGAGGGGCGGTGAGTAGGGTCTCTCGGTCAGGAGTCGAGGCAGGGGATCGTCGACTCGCAGGGGGGTGCATGGCATTGAGGAGCCTCTCGATGTTAGCGGTCAGCGCGACAATGGGAGCATTGATTTGGTGAGCGAATGCTTCCTGTGCTTGCAATGTGGCTTGCAATGTCTGGGCATGCTGTTCGTCGAGCACGGCTCTGAGTCGCTCCAAGAAATCGTTTGCCGAGGTGGATGAAAAGAAGGTTCGCGGGGGCGGGGGGGTCGTATTTGGAGGAGGGGTATCCTGAGGGTCACCAGGAGGTCCGTCGACCATCTTAGAATGCTGTCAGAGATGGATTGACCAAGTGTTGGATGATTGGTGTCGAAAGGGGGTAAATTGCTAAGGGTGGTTCACGCTTGCATTAGCCCCTAAATTTGCTAATAACTGATTTTGACGATGAAAACTCTATTTGAATCGCTTCAAACTTTGACAGGGTGTTTAACAGATGAATTGCTTCAATTTGGAATGCTTTTGCACTTCTCCCGCAACTTGCAAAGACCCACAGATTTAAATCTGTGGTTTCTGCAAAACGTCGCAGGAAGTACTTAACTTTAATTCTAAACTAGTCCGGCTAGATCAAGAGCTAACTATCTTAATAAAAGCAAATAACATGCGTAATTGTCTTAACTCCAGTTTAAGCTAATTCTCGCACCAACACTATCCCTTCTCCAAAGGAGCGCACAGCGCTCAAATCCAACAATTCAAGCCAAACAATGAAATAACGAAGTGTTCATGAGCTGCGGTAGCGCATGGGGAGACGCCGAAGACGTTTGTTGGGTGCCCGGGGTGGTGGTGGAAGGGTTGAGGGCGAATTGGCTTCTGACCTTAAAAGCTTCTCGGTCTCGCGTTTCCGAGTGCTAATTTCCGCGATCTGCGTGAGCGGAGCAGGCTTGCCGAGCTGAGCTTTAATGTTTGCAAGGGTGGCCTTTCTGAGCTCGACATTGAGATCCTGTAGCTGTTTCTGATCCTTAGCGAGCTGATCGTGCAATTTAAATCGACTGTGAGCTTCCGAGAAGTCTCCAGTGTATTTCTTGCATTCTGGTTCGTCCAATTTACGAATTCTAGTCCGATTGACCAGATTTCCGAGAATGTGACCGTTTGATGTGGCCAATTGATATGCATCTTTGTCAGTGGAATTGAGAACAACAAAGGGGCCGTCCCATTTTGGATGTAACTTCGATTTGCGATTTAACGGGGAGCGCATGACGAGATCTCCAATGATTGGGTCAGGAGAATGGCTGAAGTCATCCCTAGATCTTGCCAAACGTTCAAGTGCTTTTCGGTACTTATTTGCTGAATCCGTCCGATATTTGGAGAGGTTCTGAACATGCGTTTTTCTGTGTTCCGCGGCTTCTGCCAATTCGAGACGGGTTACTGGGTTGTTGATAACAGAGGTAGAGGGCAGAACAGGCTCTGTTCCAAATTGCAAGAAGAATGGGGTGGCACCAAGGCGTTTGTTGGTGTGTGCATGAAATGCAAACAAAGCTTGCCGTAAATAGAGGTCCCAATCTTCTCTACTATTCCCTTTTTCAGCTGAAATGCGTTGGAGCCGCTGCACTAGTTCGTGGTTGAGCCGTTCCACTTTGCCATTGGTTTGTGGATGCCCAGGACTCGTTCTATTGTGTTGAATGTCGTAACGCTTGAGGACTGCTTGGAATTCCTGTGATCTGAATTCTTCGCCATTGTCAGTAATGATTTCAGCGGGTTTTCCATATGTCCAGACTATATCTTCCAAGATTTCAATTGCTGTAGCTGCAGAGCGTTCTTCTAGGGGGTATGCGAGCGCTCTTGAGGTGGAATAGTCAATGGCGGTGATGATATAAATGTTTCCACGTGGGGTTTTGGCCAGGGGGCCAACAAAATCGATTTCCCAGAGCTCAAATGCTTTCTTGGCACCGTATGGGTGGATTTTGGCCGTGGTTGTCATGTCTGGGGTGTTTTTGTATAATTGACATGGAATACATGAATCCAGCACCTTTCCTCCCTCTTCCCAGAGGTCTGACGCTACATCGTAACGTTTGCGGACCGCATCCAGCGTTGTGTGTTTCCCGTAATGGCCAAGATCCTTGTGAACTGACTCAATGGTAGCCACAAGATCGTCCAGTGTGATGATTACTGGGGTGTTGAGTTCTGAATTGTAGAGCATGCCGTCCCGTAACTCGTAGCGAGATGCTTCCTGTTTTAAATTGTTGTCGGGGGTATTGCTCAACATGGAGGTGGCTTTGACATATTTGCGTAATTTACGGTAGTAATCGACTTTTCGAATTCGAATGGGTTCGGATTTAGAAGCGGGGGCAGGTTCGTTGTCTTCCGCTGCAAGGAAGTTTTGGATCGAGTAGAAACGTTCCGTATCAGCGGGTTCTCCTTCCTCTCTCAAGCCAGGCATGCGAGACAAAGAATCTGGGACAGTTTGCAAGATGCCGCATCTGTATGTGAAGAGCGGGTTGTAATGCTCAATATTTTGCATAAACTGAATAAGCCGGGGGGTCATGTGCTTCTTCGTTCGGTAGGTTTGCAAGCTTTGGTGGTCCGTGCGGATTGTGATCTCGGATCCTTTGATAATGTGTCGCCAGTGATCCAGGGCAGATTTGGCTGCTAGTAACTCTCGTTCTTGGGTAGGGTAGCGAGATTCGGTTTCGGTTAGTTTCTTGGATTCATATGCGATGGGGTGGAGCCGATATTTGCCAGTCTTGGGGTCCAGGAAGGATTGTTGTAAAACAGCGCCGATTGTATATTGCGATGAATCGGGATCAATTATGAACGGTTTGCCGATTTCGGGGTGTCGCAGTACAGGTTCTGAGGTAAGCGCAACTTTGAGCTCCTGAAATGCAGCTTCTTCTTTCTTTCCCCAAGAAATTCTGGTACCTTTGGCTGGAGAACCTTTCATAAGATCAGTAAGGGGCACTGCAATCTCAGAAAAGTGATGGATAAACTTCCGATAATGGGATGCTAAATTGATGAAGCCACGTACTTCAGTGATCGTTCGAGGGGGTGGCCAGTTGATGACTTTTTCGACATTTTGGGGGTCTGGGCGACTGCCATCCTTGTCGATTATATGCGAGAGGAACCGAATTTGGGTAGCGAAAAACTTGCACTTGTCCAAGTTGAGGATCATTCCAGCTTCCTTGAGGGCACGAAGAATTGTCTTGACATGTTGTTCATGTTCCTCTGCTGTCTTGCTGAAAATTAGAATATCATCAAGATAAACAATGCAAAATTTATCGATATATCGCTGCAATACTTTGTTCATTCGCCTTTGGAAAGCACCGGGTGCGTTGGATAAACCGAAGGGGAGCACGTTCCACTCGTAATGGCCGTAGCGTGAAGAGAATGCTGTTTTTCCGCGAGATAGCAAGTCCAGGATGATTTGCCAATAGCCTGAGCGGAGATCGATGCTGGAAAAGTATCGCATGCCGAAGAAACGGAGCATGGATTCGTCAATGCGGGGTATGGGGTGAGCATCTTTTACTGTGACTTGATTCAAGGCTCTGTAATCCACACAAACTCATATGCTGCCGTCTGGTTTCTTTGCAAGGACCAGGGGTGTGCTCCAGGGGGATTCTGATTCAGAAATTACACCATTCTTGAGATTCTCTTCGATGAATTCTTTGATCTTCTCAAGGTCGAGTGGGGAATGGGATCGGGGCCTAATATTGATTGGTTTTGCATCACCGGTATCAATATGGAAGGGTTCCAGGTTTGCCGGGCGTCCGATCTCGCGTAAAAGGTCCGGGCACTTGCGCTTGATCCACCGTAGAATCTTTCGGGAGAGCTTGGCAGGTTGCTTGGTGTCCTTTTTATCCGGCATGGAATCCGGGGGTGCTTGTGGGGGAGAGACCTTGTGCCGATCAATGAGATATAGGGATGTTGACTTGTCGACAAAAGACCTGAAATCCTCAGGAGAGGTGATTCGAATGGAGGGGGTAGGTTTGGCAGGCCAGAGGAAATAGCGACGTCCGTTTCTGATGAACTCGTAAGAGAGAGTTGGCCAGTCGACACGTGGGTTGTGTTTGATCAACCAAGGAAGTCCTAGAACTAAATCAACGCTTCCAAGGGGGAATGTATATGCTGTGACCGTTTCCACTGGCAAGTTTCCGAGTTTCATCTTGAATGTACAGATGCCGTTGATCGTTACTATTTCCTTGTCCGCAATTTTGACATTTCGGGGCTTGATCCTTGTAATCTTCTTTCCCATTTCTTCTCCTAGTTGTTCTCTAATATAGAGCGTAGAGGAACAACTATCAATAATCGTTTTGGCATTCTCTTCCTCGTCTAGAACAGCGCTGTAAACGGGGAGCTTTCTGGACATGACACCGTTATTCGAGGTAACTGAGGTCTCATCGTGGTTAAGTTCGTATGTTGACATCAGGGTGAACGTCTCATCCGCATCTAAATTGGAGCTGGAGGATTCAGAGGACGAGGGGTTAAGGATGCCATATTCTGAATGGTTGTCATCGGGGCCGGTTTCTTCTTCGGTTTGGTACAACGTTTGTTTTCTTTGGCCAGCAAAATTCACACGTTTTCCTTTTTGTGGGGGGGATTTGCAGTTACGGGCAAAGTGTCTGCGTTTTCCACAATTGAAGCACTCTACTGCCATGAGATCCATTCTATTTAACTCCTCGGGCTGGATGACATCGAGTTCTTCCGAATCTGAATCTGAATCTTTAGCCGTTGTTGTTGTTGTTGTCGGGGGTCTAGGCTTCTTCTTGCCGCTGCTGAACCTGACCAATGGTTTTCCGTGCGCCGGGGACTGCCAGAGTGGCCACTGCCGTAGTTGCCAGGTCTGGATAGGCGTGCGTTGTTGGCCCATTGTCTTGCGAGTTGGTAGACTACTTCCATCTCCTTGGAACGTAGCGAGTCCACATTTTTGATGTGCATGGCCGCTTCCGGGGGGTACAGCTTGTCCACAAAGCTATTAACGCGATCGGGAAAGGCCATGTCGTAAATTTGTGACTCGATTTCACGGAACTTTTC
>VBAU01000127.1:4498-9296 GCA_005883855.1 Bacteroidota bacterium | reverse complement strand
TCCCACTCATTGAAAGGCACTTTACCTTCTTTTATTAAACGCAACAGGTTACCGTAAGTGCTCACATTGTTAAATCCATGATCATGCACGCCAACGTGGCTAATGTGAGGCGCCATTACTTCAACCGTTTTCTTTCGGCCCAATGCCAGTAATGAATTTTCTCCTGTAACATCGTATTGTAAAATGACAGAACCGTACTGAAAGCCCTGCGTCCATTCGGTCCATCCTCTGCTACCGTACACGCCGTTGATGGTGAAAACCGGTGATCCTTTTGAAGCGTCGCAGTCCTTTTCAATCAGGTTGATTTTCTCTGCAGAAAGTTCCCATAACCTGTTCAGTTTCCTGCTCAGATCAGAAGGCTTCAAGTCAGGATTTATTCTAATCATCACCGATTTTTTTTCGTGTAATCAATCGCGCAATACGAACAATTGAAATTTTCCTAAGTTTTACCTATTTAAAATGCCTCGCTGAATTTGTTCAAGTTCGCATTTTTTACAAGCCTTAATTTATATTCTAAATAATTTTCTTACGGAATTAAAGTTAAATCTTTCAGCTACTTTTTAAAAGTATCCCGTAGTCTTGTGATATTATCGATGAGCGTGGTGATTCCCGCGCACAGAAATTATTCGAATTTAATAGCGCGGAATTTATCTAATTCATGAAAAGAGCTCTGCACGGGGCTCCATGCCCACTTTATCATTTTGCCGCTATCATAGTCGAGCCGATAAAAATTGGCATTCCAAATCATTCCGCTCGTGGGGGGCACGTTGCCTAAGGGTTGGAACAAATCATAGGGGAAGAATAGCTCGACAGTCCATGAGGTGATTGCAGCATCTGAAATGTCTTGTCCCCCTGTTACGTTTATCATTTTTTTTACGGTCCTTTCCTTTTCATAATGCCAGGGTATCCAACCGAGAGCCTTTCCATTAATATTAGGAACCAGCAACACCAGTTCTTTATTCAACTGGTTAACCTCGTATTCGAAATAGATTGTTGTGTGAGGATCGGTATGAAAGAAAACCTCTACAACATCGCCTTTAAAGAGGTCTCCAAAATCCTTATCGAATGGCGTAGAGATTTTATCATCATCGCAGCTAAATAAAACATAAACACCTTTTGCAGAATATAGGATTTTAAATTGGGTTGAATACATCCTGCCTCCAGAATCAAGTTTTGCTAAATAATTCCATTCCGTCCGGGTCCATTCATTGTTATCGCCTTTTCCGGTCAAAGCAAAGTCAGTGCATTTTCTCACTAGCAAAGGCGTAGTTTTCTTCGGCTGGGCTATTTCGCGGCCAGGTCCGCACTTAGAGCTGCTAATCATAATTATCAATATAAAAGTTAACAGTTTCATTCTGGTTCTTAAGAAGGTGTAAACCGTCGTCGTCAATCTTGTGGCAGCGCCAAAGATTTTATCCTATATTTTCCCGCAGACCTTCAATACAAATAATCCATCTAAGTTTTATTGTTGCGTTGTAATTTTTTCTTGACAACATCGGCCGGGTATTTTAATGCCAGTTTTCTTATTTCATAATTAAATTCTTTAAACGTTTCTTCCCACAGCCGGGCTTCCTCTTCCGTGTATTCGTAAAACCCATGTGCATTCGCTATGCCCTTACCACCTTTCATGACGATGTCATCAATTAGATGGGGAACGGCTGTGTCGTTGTTAAGAGTGGGAAATAAATCTTTCATAACCGTATGGTAAGCGGGTACTCCCGTTAAATCCATCCATCGAAAAACCCCAACCAGGGTCATAAAATAACCTGCATTGTTGCGGCACGACCTGTCGACATCCTCAACGGTGGCGTAACCATTCTCAACAAGATAAAATGCCTCCCTGTACATAGCGTACATGAGGCGATTGGTGATGAAGCCACGAATATCCTTTCGCACCAGTATAGGCTCCTTTCCCCATTGATGCGACAGTTCATACAAATATTCCGCCTTCTTTACATCACTTAAATTACCGCATATTATTTCAAGAAAGCGCGTCGTGTGAGAGGGTTCCGTCCAATGTAATCCAAAGAAACGTTCCGGATGAGCGGTTTGCTTTTGTAACACGCTAATCGGTATCGCAGATGTGTTGCTCGTCAGCAAAGCGTCAGGTGCGATGACACGTTCAATTTTATCATACACTGATCTTTTGATATCAATGTTTTCGATTGTGCATTCAATTGCCAGGCTACAATCTTTCAGTAAGCCATAATCTTCAGTAATAGTAAGACGCGTGAGGTAGTAATCCGGCGAATTATTTATAAGACCTTCTTCCCGGGCTCTTCGGAGATGTTCGGTGATCCGTTTCTCCGCATGTTTCAGATCCTCGGGTATCGGTGCAACCGCCACAACAGGATGCTCTGCTATTAGTAAGCAGGTAGTTATACTGCAACCCATCAGGCCGAGTCCTACCACCCCGGTATGTATTTTTTTTGTATCGATAGATTCTGGCATATGCGTGGTTGATTTATTTTAATAAGTGGCCCTGCCACCTGACAAATCAAAAGTGAATCCTGTGCTAAAACTGTTTTCCGTTGAGACTATGAAGACAGCCATGTTTGCGGCTTCTTCTAGCGTGCCACAACGTTTCATTGGAATTTTATCTGTCATATATTTTATTTGTTCTTCGGGCATATCATTTAACAAAGCAGTTTTTATCACCGCGGGCGCCAGGGCGTTAATAGTGATATTGTTTTCTGCATATTCTTTTCCCTGCACTTTGGCCATTGCTATTACTGCGGCTTTTGACGCTGAATAAGCCAGCATGCCAGCATTACCTTCTTTTCCAGCTATCGAAGCGATGTGTAAAATGCGGCCGAAATTATTTTTAAGCATCCAGGGCAAAACATATTTAGACGTATTGAAGCAGCCCATGAAATTGACGTCAAATACAGATTTTATATCGGCATATTCAACTTCGTGACTTTTAATATTTGTCCGCCCCGTAATTCCGGCACTGTTTATCAGAATGTCGATACGGCCAAAATGATTTCCAACCTCATCAATCGCCATCTTCACGTTTTCTTTTAATGTTACATCAACAATAAATACTTTGACTTCGTTTTTAAATTCAGATTTTATTTTCACTAAGGAATCTTCATTTGAATCAAACAAAACCAGCCTGGCTTTTAGTTGCGATAATCTTTTTGCGATAGCCAGCCCCAGCCCGGACGCTGCTCCTGTTATAATTGCCACCCTGTTCTCAAAATCTTTGTACATCTTTACATTTTTGGGTTCAAAACTTTTAAAAAGAAATCTACTTTCAGCAGCATTTGCAAATTGAAGGTGCAAATATTTACCTGAATAATTTACAGCAAACGTTTGCGAATGCTATGTGGGGCACTGATTATGTAAGTTTGAAAATTAATAAACAAGGTTATGAAAAATATTCACAGAAGAGATTTTATAAGAGATACCGCGATGGCGGGCATCGCATTATCTATGCTCAATTCCCCACTCAGGGGTTTTGCTAGTCAAAAGAAAAATACCGTCCGCATAGGAATGATTGCCGTTGGCTTACGGGGGCAACTCCATTTATCGGAAATGCTGAAGCGAAATGATGTCGAAGTAATTGCCATGGCCGATCCAGATCAACGAATGATGGGGATGGCCCGCGAATTGGTAAAAAAATTTGGCAAAAAAGCTCTTGTAGAATACGGGAATGGTCCCTACGACTATAAAAATCTTTTAAAAAGGAATGATATTGACGCTGTATTTATTTCAAGCCCGTGGGAATGGCACATACTGCAAGGTGTGGATGCCATGAATGCCGGAAAGACGGTTGGCATGGAGGTTTGTGGTGCCATCAAATTGCAGGACTGCTGGGATATTGTCAACGCACACGAAAAAACGAAAGTCCCGATAATGGTTTTGGAAAATGTTTGTTATCGCCGCGATATCATGGCGGTGCATAACATGGTGCGGAAAGGAATGTTTGGCGAGATCATTCATTTGCATGGAGGTTACCAGCACGATTTACGAGGTGTCTTATTCAATGATGGTGTTACTCCTTATAATAGTGGGGTCGAGTTTGGTGAAAAGGGTTTCAGTGAGGCAAAATGGAGAACGCAACATTATATTAATCGTAACGGTGAGAATTATCCAACACATGGGCTAGGGCCACTGGCAACCATGATCGATCTCAATAGAGGTAACCGTTTAACAAAGCTGTCATCGGTTGCTACCAAGTCGAGAGGTTTGCACAGATATATTGTGAATCATCCGAAAGGTGGAGCTGATCATCCCAATGCAAAGATTAAATTCAAACAAGGTGACATCGTTACTACCCAAATACAGACTTCTAATGGGGAAACAATAGTCTTGTCCCTGGATACATGCTCACCCCGCCCATACAACCTTGGTTTTCGGGTGCAGGGAACAAACGGCATTTGGCAAGATCATCATTCAGGTGAGCCGGATAGAGGTATGATTTATTTTGAGGACAAAAGTTTGAATGATGAATGGGAGAATACAAAAAAATATATGGAGGAGCATGATCATCCCTTGTGGAAACGCTTTGAAAAAGATGCACAGAATTCAGGTCATGGTGGCATGGATTTTTTTGTGGACAACGCTTTTATTGAATCTATAAAAAGAAATGTTCCCTTTCCCCTGGATGTGTACGATTTGGCCACCTGGTATGCTATTACTCCTCTGAGTGAAAAATCAATTGCGATGGGCGGGCAGGTGCAAACTATGCCTGATTTTACCAGGGGTAAATGGAAAACAAGGCAATCCATTTTTGGAATCAGCGATGAGTTTTAGCAAAGAGACAAGGGATTGTGACGGGGAATTATAATTC
>VBAU01000127.1:1309-4485 GCA_005883855.1 Bacteroidota bacterium | reverse complement strand
ATTACGATTCAGCACTAATTGCGATTCCAGGATAATTTTGTAATACGTATGATTATTTTCCGTTTCAAATTCTCTCTTATTAAACAATTCCAATAATGTTTCTGCTGCTTTTTGACCCTGTAAATATGGGAACTGTTCTACTGACGCTAACGGGGGGAAAGCAGAATAACTGTTCCACGGTTGGTTAGAGTAGCTTACAAAAGAAATGTCTTTATTGATGCGCAGTTTTTTTGAACGCGCATATTTAATAGCATCCAAGGCAACATAATCATTAAACGTAACAATTGCGGTAGGCCTTCTTTTAGATGAAAGCAGCTCTTTGGTGGCTTCAACAATACTTGCAGTATCAAGGTCAGTATTTACAACGAGCGAGGGATCAAATTTTAAACGGCTCTTTGTCATCGCCTGGATATATCCTTCTCTTCTTTCCTTGCTCGCGCGTAACTTTTCGGGACCGTTTATCATGCCAACCACACGATGTCCTTTCTTAAAAAGAAAATTAATCGCCTCTATTGTCCCGGAAACAAGATCACAGGCGACGTAATGTATATTGGGCATATTCGGTATACGGTCAAAAAAGACGACGGGTATGTTATATCTTTTCAGACTTTCAAAATGTTCATAGTGGGTGGTATTTTTTGCAATAGAAATCAATAACCCATCCACCCGGTGATTTTTCATGGTTTCAATCAAAAGTTTCTCCTTCTCCTGGCTGTCGTGCGACTGGCCCATGATGACGGTATAATTATTCCTATATGCACAATCTTCTATACCGCTGATTGCTGACGAAAAAAAAGCTTCGGACAGTTCCGGCAAAATAACACCCATGGTAAACGTTCGGCGCTGTTGAAAAAAAATCGCCGTTTGATTGGGCTCGTAATTTATTTCTTTCGCTAGTTCCTGTACTCGTAGTCTAGTCCTCAATCCGATGCTGCGGTGATTGTGCAAGGCCCGGGAAACGGTTGAGATAGAAATTTTAAGTTGTTTGGCAATTTCTTTCAGGGTTGGCAAACTGTTTTCCATACTTCCGCATTTTTTTCAAAGTTCATTTTTGAAAAATCACGCAAACGCTTGCATTTAAATTTTTTTTGGACAACGTTCCAAAAAACCTTTACTTTAAAAGTTATTATGCATCACATTTGGATAAATTAGTGTCCTATAAGTGACAACCCTTGATCAAACGTGTTTGGCAGTTCAATCTGCGTGTTCACATATTACTGAATGAACTTCTGCGACTAATTTAAGTTTCTTTGCTTTAAAATAAAAAACTCTGCTTATGTCAAGACGAACTTGCTTACTCACTATTCCTTTGTTGTTTTTGGGGACATTAGTATTTGCGCAAAACCGGACTATTACCGGTAAAGTGGTTTCCGCTAAAGATAATGTTGGTCTAGCGGGAGCATCCGTTACCGTGAAAGGCAAAACAGGCGGTACATCCACAGCCCAGGACGGATCCTTTTCCCTCGCGGCACCTGCGGGCAAAGTTACTTTACAGGTGTCATCCGTTGGTTTCATAACCAATGATCAGGTTGTGGCCGCAGATCAGAATAATGTTGTAATTAATTTGGCAGAAGGCTCGCAGGAACTTAGTGAAGTCGTCGTAACTGCACTAGGTATTCAGCGGCAAGCCAAAACACTTGTGTACGCCACTCAAACAGTAAAACCTTCGGAGCTTACAGAAATAAGAGACCCAAACAATGTCTTGAATCAGCTGCAAGGTAAAGTTGCAAATGCAGTCGTTACGCAAGGTTCCGGAGGCCCTGGCAGCGGCGCAAGAATTGTTTTACGCGGCAACCGTTCCATCCAGCAATCAAATAATGCTTTGATCGTTGTGGATGGAGTTCCTATGAATAATACTACAGAGGGTACTGCCACAAGTGATTTTGGAGCGATCCAGGGATCAGATGGTGCATCGAATATTAACCCTGACGATATTGAATCAATTACTGTTTTGCGTGGCGCATCTGCCGCGGCCTTGTATGGTAGCCAGGCGGGCAACGGAGTAATAGTGATAACAACCAAGAAAGGAGCAAAAGATAGAGTATCAGTAACCGTAAACTCGGGTATAGGTTTTGAAACTGCCTGGTCATTACCTAACGTTCAGAATCAATATGGCCAGGGCAACGGGGGTCAATTCAGAGATACCTTGACGTCGGGGGAGAGTTGGGGCGCGAAAATGGACGGCCGGTCATATGTTAACTTCTTAGGGCAACAAAGAAGTTATACGGCACAACCAGATAACATCAAAGATTTTTTCAGGACAGGGGTTAGCACAATGAATTCAATCGGAGTATCAGGAGGAAGCGAAAGAATGCAAACTTATTTATCCTATACTTACACTAGCACACAAGGTATTGTTCCATTCAATGATTTGGCACGTCATAATGTAAACCTCAGAATAAACAACCAGATCAGCAGACGATTTTCAACCGATGCAAAAGTTACATACGTAAGGCAGGATATTAAAGACCGCCCACGCACTGGAGAAGAAAATTCACCTACTATAGATATATACCAGATCCCAAGAAATATCTCCACAGACGATGCCAAGCAATACGAGTACTATGATAATATCGGGCTACCGACTCCTACGGCGTTTCCTTTAAGCTTGAGCTCCATTTACCAAAACCCGTACTGGATGATTAACCGCACGCATATCAATCAAACCAGGGACAGGGTCATAGGATTTTTAAGTGCTAAACTCAAAATAACGGACTGGTTGAGCGTTTCAGGCAGAGCGAATCTCGATAAGACAATGGATAACGATGAGAACCAGGTGTCAAAAGGGACAACGCTTTGGGGCAAATCAGGGGGGGACTATCAAAAACAAAATATTTACATTACGGAAAAATGGTTTGATGCGATCGTGGAAGGAGTTAATTCGATTACAAAAGACCTAAAGATAAACTATCGTGTTGGCGGTATATACCAGGACAACAAATATGATGCAACTTACACCGCAGCTAATGGCTTAAATATCGCCAATAAATTCAGTATGAATTTTGCAAAGAGTCCTTCCGTCAATTCTTCATTTACACAAGTGCAGACACAATCTGTTTATGGGCAAGTAAACCTCTCTTTTAAAGATGCTATTTTCCTGGACGCTAGTTTACGCCATGACTGGGATTCCAGGTTACCAGCCCCACATGACTTCAGCTATCCTTCGATTGGCGCAT
>VBAU01000127.1:0-1283 GCA_005883855.1 Bacteroidota bacterium | reverse complement strand
ATCTGCTGTAATATCTGATCTTATGACCTTACCCAAGAGCATATCTTACTTAAAAGCTAGCGTTAACTATGCTGAAGTAGGCAATGGCGGCAAACCCAAATTGTTAACTACTGTCTATAATTATAGCCAGGGTGCCGGCAACGGTTTTTTGCAACGAAGCGCGACACTCCCAATCCCCGGCCTAAAACCTGAGATCGTTAAAAATATTGAAGGCAGTATCGAAGCAAGATTTGCAAATAACCGAGTCGGATTTATGGCTACTTACTATAAGAGCAATTCGTTTAACCAATTACTTCAAATCCAATTGCCTCCCGCCACCGGATACGCTGATCGGTATATCAATGCCGGCAATATCCAGAACCAAGGTTTTGAACTCGTGGCTAATGGCTTTCCTGTGAGAAACAAGGACTTTACTTGGGAGGTGGCATTGAATTTCGCCGTAAATGATAACAAGATAAAGGAGCTAAGTAACGAGATAAAATCGATACCACTGGGAGGCGGTTTCGGCCGTTCGGCTACTCCAATAGTGAAGGAAGGAGGCTCTTATGGAGATTTGGTGGGCCAAACGTGGGCAAGAGATTCTAAAGGCAATCTTATGGTCACGGCGGCTGGCAAACCTAGCATCAATACAGCTCCGACATTGTTAGGAAACTTCAATCCTAAGCAGACCCTTGGATTAACCAACACGCTAAATTATAAAGCTTTTTCATTGCGGCTCCTAATTGACGGTCGTATGGGAGGGATCATTATGTCAGGAACGGAAATGAATCTCGCATTTAGCGGAATTCCAGAAGTAACGGGGCAGCACAGGGAAGGCGGATGGAACTTGGGCGGTGTAGATGGAAACGGTAATCCGGTGTCCGCGAGCATCTCTGCGCAGGACTTCTGGCAAATAGCCTCAGGTAAGCGTTACGGCGTAGCAGAATTTTTCACGTACCATGCCAGTAACATCAGGGCGAGGGAAGTTTCACTCGGTTATGAAATTCCTGTAAAATCAATTTCATCCCTGTCATTCGTGAAAGCGATAAAGATTTCGGCTGTTGCCCGCAATTTGTTTTGGATATACCGCGGCAGCTCAACCCTAGATATTCCGGGACTCGGAACGCGTAAGATGTGGTTTGATCCAGACATGTCATTAGGAAATGCTAACTGGCAGGGCGTTGAATACGGGAACTTGCCTTCCACACGCAGCTGGGGGTTTAATTTAAGATTCACTTTTTAAAACTATCAAACTTCCATTCATATGAAAGTAATAAAAGTCTTAGCAAATACGCAGGTGCAAA
>VBAU01000009.1 GCA_005883855.1 Bacteroidota bacterium | reverse complement strand
TTATGATCTGGCCTTCTCATAGCATCAGTGAAGGACTGTGGGTCATTGTCCTGTTCGTAATCAGGGCCATAAGTCGCGAATACTTCGAGTGCTGGAGGTGGATGTACAGGAATTACGACGCCATAGAGTGGCCGCTTTGGCTTAGGTAATGGCGATGGCGATGGCGATTGATGCCGTCTTTGCCGTGAATGATCGTATGTATCCGCTGGAGGTTCGCTGTAATCCGAAGCTTTGGGAAATTGTGTTTCTTCGAATTTGACGTTACGAGTAGTTACGAAGCATTGTCGTTCGAAGTCCCAGAGTTTGTATGATACAGAGGAATGATACCCGATGAAACAGCCGAATGTAGATCTTGTATTGACTTTTGAGAGAGCTGGTTGCCGTTCTTCTGGAACATAAATATTGACTTTGCATCCAAATGGTTTGAGTAATTTTAGTTGCTTTAAGTCAAGGGGTTTTTTGTACCAAAGCTCATATGGGATTGCATTGTTGATCGACTCGCTTGGTAATCGATTGATAAGGTAGGCAGCAGTGGCCATTGCTTCGGCCCAAAACGATTTGGGCATGTTGGCTTGAAAAAGCATTGAGCGAACGTGTTCATTGAGGGTTCGATTTAGGCGTTCTGCTTTGCCGTTTGACTGTGGTGAATACGGTGGACCATGCTCATGTTTGATGCCCATTTCTTTTAGCAGGGGAAGTAGATCACCTGCATATTCTCGACCGTTGTCAATCCTTAAATATTTGATCCTCAATTCCGTTTCATTTTCGATTTGTTTGAGAAGATCTTGAAATGCATTCCGGATTGTTTCAGAGTTCTTGTTAGGGATCGATTTAACCCAGCACCAGTGTGTAAAGTCGTCAAGGAACGTGATAATGTATTTGGAATTGCCTTTTGACTTTGGATATTGGCCACAGATATCTGAATGTAGCCGCTCGAGTTTTCGCTTTGTTTTCTCTTCGACCGGATAATAGGGCTTCTTGGCTTGTTTTGCTCGTATGCAGACATGGCATGTTGAGGAATCGAAGTTGGACTTGATTGATTTGAGCTTTTGAAGCGTAGTAGCTGATGAATGGCCGAAACGAAGATGCCAAAGGTTTTGAGGATGGCAGTTTAAGGGGTGAAAATTTTCTCCGAGCTTGGCAGCTGACCTAGATCGCTTACGTTTCTTTCTTCCGATTGGTTCGGGAGTTTTATACCCCGCTTTCTCGGAAAATTCAGCCCCTGAATCCAAATTTGCTTCCGTTCGACTTCGTTTTCTGGATTCGCTGCGCGTTGTAGCCATTATTCGAGTGGATGGTTCGACCCATGTGTAGAGGATGTCGTTAATCGAGTGCCCATTTAATTTGAATCCTGTTGCAGTTGTGAGTGTGAACTCTTCTGGGCCCGTGAATTCGAAATCAGCAGAATGCTCTCGTCGAAACTTCATGAGCGAGAGGATTTGATCAGGGCTGTCTGGTACGTATACAACGTCTTCAAGCACCTCTTCGTTTCCTCTGGAGTCGGTTAATATGATAGAACCTTGTCCGTAAGCATTCTCTTGCTTTCCGCCGAATCCTTTGACCGTCTTTATTTGTGGAAACTCGACATAGTTGTGCATGGTGTTTTTAAAGGATGTGATGTATGCGTTTGCTGCAGAATCGACTATCCATTTGTGTGGATCGTGGGCAGGCTCAATTTGGGTACTGTGGGCAAGAAAACGAGTTACAGTTGCGGACATTTGGTAGCGTTCAAAGCTTGGTTGATATGGCCTATCTGACTGTTTAGGTCCATTTCCGCCTTGTTCTTCTTGCTTTTTGTCATATGCAGCTTTTCGGCAGTGCTCTGCATCATGCCCTCGTCTTTCATGGACAGTACAATACTTGCTTGGATCGAAATCAGGATTCCTCTTGTAACCTTTCTTGCCACCACGAGAATTGCCGCCTTTCTTGCCTCCACGATTGCCACCACGGTTTCCACCTCGGTTTCCGTTACCGCCGCGATTGCTTCCTCCTCCACGGTAATTGCCACGATTACTACCGCCTCGTTGGCCGTGGATGTTGGAGTAGAGAGCTCTTGCTTCATCGGATGGAATTGTTTCCGACGTAGATTTGATGGACGTTTTCGGGTTGGAAGCGTCATAAGCTCTGATTTCTGCGTAGAGCATTGATGTGGACATGGTTGCAATTTGACTTCCCTTTGCTAATTGAAAGATTCTCCAGCCGTCTCCAAGGGATTTGAGAAAAGTAAGGTTGGCCATGCCGTCTATTTCGGACCTTGCATTTGGAGGCTTGTGGTAATCAACCTCTTGACGCAACCTGGTAAATTGATTGATGTGGTCATCCATTGATGTTTCAGGTGCTTTTCGAAGTATGTGGTACTCATTATTGGCCCGAATGTACTCGAGATCGAGAATTTGGCCGTATTCTTCATGGAGTCGGGTCCAAATTCCTGCTGCACTTTCTCTGACTGAGTAGACCTTCATCAAATCGGCTGAGTTGAGGCATTTCAAGAGCGCTTCTCTTGCTCGTGCATGGCGACGATTCCAGTCATTGATCCTGATGCGTAATGCTGCATTGATCGCTGGGAGATTGCCGTTGGCATTGATCGGGGGAGTTGGGTTTTGCTCGTTTCCACGGACGATTTCCAAGCAGTCGTATACTCCGAGAGTTGCTTCAGCTTGAACAACCCACATTCGATATTCGGAGGGGACTAGTTTGCTTAAGGTAATTGTCGCCACGTGTTTTTGAACTTCATCGTTTGCGTTTGCGTTTGCCATTGTGTTTGACTTGACAGTTTGCTTGTGTGCGTGATGGAGTACGAGAATTATAAAGGTTTCTCCCGAAGAATTTGAAAAAACGCTTATCTTTAGAAGAATAAGGTTTGTGAGGGCTTAACGTGCCTCGTGTTTGTGGGCTTTGTGCGCCCCGTCCTGTTGCCACAGTAATGTGGAGAAGGTTTTTCTTTGATCACCGCGTCCGGCAAAATGCGCTTTGCGTGCGTACGGCTTTTGCATGCTTTTAAGGTTTGGATAGCCGGTTAGCCGTTTTGTTGAGCCATTTGTGCCACTCTATTGTTAGGAATTACCTTATCTAGGCTTTTTCATTGATGGCTGTTTTTGGCTTTCCGGCTGATCCTTTTTCAAAATGATGCGTACGACTTGTGCTGCGCTGGGAGTATCTTTGTGGTGAACGCGCAAGGCTTACATGTGCTTGCGGCTTGTGCTCACCGCTCCCGTGCGTACGTCTTACATGTGCGTACGGCTTTGCCTTCTACGCCCAGCGTACGTTCATGAAGCGCACGACTTATGAGGCGTTTGCTCTAGCGAGTGCTGTTGAGCAAGTGCTCTTTGAAGAGCTAGGACGACTTGGAGCACTGTCGCTCCAAGATTTGGGACGGTTGAATGAGCGTCTCCGGGCTCA
>VBAU01000008.1 GCA_005883855.1 Bacteroidota bacterium | reverse complement strand
CAGCAGCTTGTGCATTTGTTGGCACGTAGTCGACCGTAATTAGATCGTTTCGAAGGTAGTGACGGATGGCATGATAACGAATGTCGATGTGTTTAGCTTTGCGATAATTCGCTGGATTTTCGGCAATATCGAGAGCAGATTGGTTATCGGAAAGGATGGTAATTGGCGATGAGGATGAGCGAACTTTGAGTTCTTGGCCGAATTGTTTCCTTGCAAGTGCTTCTCGAGATGCGTCCGATAATGCCATATATTCCGCTTCCATTGTT
>VBAU01000007.1 GCA_005883855.1 Bacteroidota bacterium | reverse complement strand
TTGCATTGAATTGGGCCAATTTGGAAACCGCGAATGAGATGTCAGGACGTGAGAATACAGCAAGATGATTGAGTGACCCTGTTAGCTCTTGATAGCGTGTTGGATCACAGAGTTTGTCGGGCTGTGTGGCTTTTAGCAGTTGACAGCCGGGTTCGAGAGGAGTGGATGTAGTCTTCGCATTGATCATGTTGAAACGGGCGAGTAACCTGTCAATATAGCCAGGTTGATTTATTGATATTGAGTGTTCTTCCCAATTGCGCGTAATGTTGAGCCCAAGAAAGCTTTTGACAGCTCCCTTGTCTTGCATCTTGAAGTGTTTGCATAGCTCGTGATAAACTTC
>VBAU01000006.1 GCA_005883855.1 Bacteroidota bacterium | reverse complement strand
CTCAGCTCGGCTTGGCTCGGGAATCCCCTCACCGAGCAGGAGATCCGCTCGGTGAGGGTAAGCTCGGCTCGGCTTGGCTCGGAAAGCTCGGACCCAATTAGGCAATCAAGCCGTGTAGCTAACATTTTGTTCCCCGGAGGGTCAAATATCATTGATTGTATGCTACATACTCGATTTATGAAGTTTCATCCATCTCACCACTTGTTTTCTCATTATCATCTTCTTCATCATCATCTTTGACCTCCGTACTTGCAAGAGTAGCAAACATATCAAGCTTCTCATGAAGCTTACTCATGTGATACGTCATGATCTCCTTCAACCCTTCTCCGATATCTTCTTCTTCAATGATATTTCCATCCTTGTCATGCAAAATCTCACTATCAGACACATCGACAATGCCTTCTTCAAAGGAATCATCAGCCTCCTCGTCATCAGTCTTCCAGTCCTCTGATCCATTGTCATTCTCGTCATCATTTCCAATGCCATTCCATTCTTCATCTTCAAGCATTTGATTCTCGTCCTCTTTACCATCACTTCCTCCGCCTTCGACATCGCTTTCAGGTTGCATCACTTCATTTCCCCTTACAATTGCCAACCATTCCCTAGCCGCTGTCTCCAACTCTTGAAGTTTATCATCCTCTAGTTTCTTTACATGTTGTGCTTCCATGCGCTCACGATCTGATGCTGAGCCACTGATATATTGAGAAGAACTTTTGAGCATCTTCTTTGCCCGAGCTAGGCGTGTACGATACTTTGTTTTGATGCGATGCTCTTCTGCAGCAAATCCAATGCGAGATTGTGCGATTTCACGAAGGCGAACCGTTTCTGGATTGTGTGACAAAGAGGTAGATCGAGCACGTTGAGAGGCAAATTGTTTCGCAGTTTTAGGCATAGTTGACGTTTGGTGTTTAGTGTGTGGGAGAAATGTTTCAAAACCAACTAGTTTGTGACTGCTTTTGTAGCGTACGGACTCAATTTTAAATGCAGCGCAAATTTTTTCTTGTACGCTACACACATCCCATCATCACCACCTGTTTGCCCTTCACTAATTCTTTACATCAACACTCCTCATGGCAACAATGGAACGTAAGTTTCTTTATGGACGTTGTATATATTAACCCTTAGCTATTACTCTAAACATCTCGAAAAGCGCCACCGAAACCTTCCACTCAAAATGCCGATAAGACCCTTCATCGTACTAGACGAGCACCAGCGGCCTTTAATCCTCCCTCAAACTTTTCGAAATCGGATATTTGGGGGCCCAAGTTCAAACCTCGCAAAACTTTGATTTATGCCAAGAAACGACGAATCAGTATCTCCCAAACTGGTCATTTCATTTAATATTTAGATAACGCTTTGCATGAAATTCGTTACATGCAAAAAACTGTTTCATTGATGATCCCTCGATTGCCTTTCAGTCGCCTTGTTCGTGAAATTGCACAATACTTCCGCCGTGACCTTCGAATGCAAAGTATTGCACTTGCTGCCCTTCAAGAGGCGTCAGAGACAATCCTCACAATGTGGTTTCAGATGCTGTACCCCCATTTACTTGATCACTTCTGATTGAACAGTCAATTGGCGGCATTTCATGGACGACGTATCACAGTGATGCCCAAAGACGCTCGTCTTGTTGCAAGAATCATCAGCCTCTGGGATACTAAGAGTTTCTTGAGTGCGTTTATTACAGGGACAGGGCCGATCAATGAACAACAACTGCCTTCAAGGAAGAACAGGCGTCCTAAACCCCGTCAACCCCGCCCCGATCGCCCTGCACCACATTACAGAGCAAAGGCTCCTAGCAAACGTCCTAACACAGCGTCCAACATGACTGGCGGAAAAGGACCTCAAGTCAGGGATGAATTGATGGCCAAAGCTGCTCGTCGCTAGTCAACAAGGTATGTAGCTTACAAAATTAAACGTTCATAGCTCCAATTATTAAAATGTACGCTACAAGTATATGTAGCATACAATGTATGACGAAGAATACCACAACAATCGAAATGTAAGCTACATGAGATTTCGTTTGTTCTTTCGACTTCTAAACCAATCATTCCTCCACTCTGCTGGTGGTTCTTCTTCATTCGCCTCTGTCTCATAATCTCCAACACCTATTACTACTTGACTCATGCCCAATGCCCTCTTCTTCCTCTTCAGCATATCCGAATACATCATAATCTGAGTAGTTGTGATAGGGTCAATCCGTGCTCTCGACCTAATTTCAACTTTCCCTGACTTACTAAACTGTCGCTCCACTCCTGCTCCAGTCACTGAAACCGCGAATACTGATCGTGCCATCAGACCGAGATGAGGGTAGGCGGCTCCTGTATATGTTTTCCAAATATCGAGAAGGTGAACCCCTTTCTCTATAATCCTTGGGGCATTTATGTACCCATCGTACTCATTGATAGTTGCATCAGTAGGAAGGGAGCTGACCATTTGTTCGAAATCGTCATCATCGATTGCGCTGTAGGGACGTTTCCAGATAGTCGTCATGGGCTGAGATTGTGGAGCTATCTTCTCATACTGTTCAATATACCGTTTGCGACATGAAGCGGAATAACCGGCTCCTGAGTATTCTCCCATTTGACCACCAGACCACTCTAGTCGGGTCGTCAGATATAACTTGAGACGAGGAGCCAGGATCATTCCATCACCATATACAGATGGGATGGCCGTCTTGTCATAATATTTTGTCAATTTTGTTCTCATGACCTCAAATGCAGGCTGAAGCTCCTTGATCCATTCTGCATCTCTTCCATTTGACTCCTCCATCACGTCTTCCAGCCGATCAAGCTCATTGAATAGAGTTTCATAAATCCAAAATACCTTTTCAATACCGGGACGCTTCGTTCCCTCCATGCGATCACTACATCTTTTGAATGGCTCGAGAACATCGAGAATGAATTCGACTCGTTTCCATTCCTGTGGAGAGATCTGAAGATGGCGATAGGACTGTTGTATGACATACATATCGATCGCTTTTCGCAAATAGACGCCGCGTTCACACATGGCGTAAGCTGAGTTCCACCGTGTAGGAACATCGAATATCAACTGAAGTGGTTTCATTTCGTTGAATACACATGCTCGTTTGAATAGTTCCTTTTGAACTGTACTTGAATGGGTTTTCTACCTGTCAACTTTGACCACAAAAGTTGTAGCAAACAAAAGTGATTCCACGGAGTTGAAAAAGTCACTTTGTTTGCTACATCACATACCTTGGCAATGCCACGAAGCTTCTTCAATGTTCCTGCAAAATCATCCTCAACATCATTATACTCATCCTCTGCTTCCACTGCAGCCAGATCAACCAGAAGCTCTTCATCTCCCTCCTTGTCATCCTCGTCATCATCAATTTCACTATCTTCTTCTTCATCATCATCTTCGTTATCATCATCCTCCTTTTCTGCCAAAGGTGGAGTCTCATCCTCTACTGAAGGAAGACCTTTAATCGCTTTGAGGAAGTCTTGAACTGCAAGATTTATTACATGATTCAAACAACTGATATAATTCTCCTCTGCACTCCATATCACACCTCGTTTTCGCAACCTTTTGCTGAGAAACTTCATCAATTTGCTCATATTGCCTGCATTATCGGAAGTGATGCAAAATAATTTTTCGCACAAATTGAACTCAACCAAAACATCCAGCACATACTTGGACAAACGTTCACCAGTATGACGGCCTTGAACCTCTGTAAAGCTCAAGAGAGCCTCATGAAGATTGAAGTTTTCGTCGATCCAATGACAAGTGATTGCTAAATGTTAGCATGAATTTTGTAGCATACGAAAATGAACAATCGGCACTCAAAAACTTTATTTGTGTGCTACAAGGGACATACCAAGATATGCATTGTTCAAACGGCTTGTCCACCCATCCATTGCTAAACTGACACGGGATACGTTCGCAGCTAACTCGTCCATCAGGTCCTTTTTGGCTATAGCTGCTTGTTCAGCCAATCGAGATCGAAGATTTTTGCGATTAATTTTGACCGCTTTTCCTTTGACTTTGATCATGCTGATGAGACGTTGGAATTCTGGACTATCTGCCTGATTGAATGGAATATTCCCAGCAATGAAAAAGTCGAGAACTGTGTCTTTGACATCGTTGCCCGTTAGCGGATCATTGGCTTCGTTTCCAACCATGCTTTGTTTTTCGAACAAATTAAGAATGTTGTTGCTGGATTGACTAGCATTATGAGAGGCTTGTTTAAGCTTTACGCATCCTTTTTGATGGCGACTCAAGGCCGTAGTGGAGAAAGACTTCTCTTTGTAGAAGCTTGGGTGTTTGAAGGAATGACGACAACCTTT
>VBAU01000005.1 GCA_005883855.1 Bacteroidota bacterium | reverse complement strand
CTTTCAGTAAGTATTGTTTGTCCGCTGGAAAAGTTCTGCATTGGCTTACAAGTTTCAGAGACCCCAACGGTTTCAGCGCGGAATAAGGATTATTTTTAAAAATCACCCTGATAGGCGGCAGGTAACAAAAGTCCCTTCTGAAATGTCCGCGGACTTCCAGCAGGATTGAGTCGTTCACTGTAAACCCATCGGGAAGTGTCGTCGAAAAATAAGCTGGAAATTGCGCGCCTTCTTTTTGTTTTTGTCGCATGATGCGGCTTATGCTAGTAGTTATGGTCACATTTAGCATTCCCGTATCCTTAAAGAATTGCACATTATCCAGTTTCTTCGTGAGAATAGCATTCTGCCCATTCATACCCGGGCATTGCAGGACGAAAAAAAATAGTAGCGCTGCGGGGACTCGTTTCATAAAAACCGCATTTTCTTTTTTATTAGAACGACAATATGATTACAGATCTAAGAAAAAGCAAACCGTAAGGATCACTCAGTCTTGATTTCATGTAGCCATTATCTATTTCAAAACTTCTTCAATAACCTCTCCGATTGATCCATTTGGCATTTGAACATGAAGCATCGCTGCGATCGTTGGCGCGATATCTGTCATAAAAACCTTCCTGTTTGTTTTGCCTGGCTGAATATTCCATCCGTACCAAACTAGCGGAATGTGCGAATCATAAGGGTTCCAGACACCGTGGGTAGTTCCTCCCTTTTGAAACTCTTCTATCCATTGAGGGTCAGAAATAATTTGGATGTCGCCACTCCGGGAAGGGAAATATCCGTTTGCCACGATATTTTTGATCGAACCACTCAAAGTTACAGTGTCTAATGCATCCAAAGCAAAAGCCCTGGATATTCCGGGTTGCCGCAGTAAGAAATCGATGATTACATTATACACCTGTCCCTTGTCAACATGTGATGACGTGATTGTATTTCGATCGAGATAAACCTGGTTATGCAAAATACCAATCACCAATTTGTCAATATTATATTTTGATTTTAAAATACCGTTGAGTTGATCTGCCATTCCCTGATCATTTAGATTTCCAGCAGGAATTTTATGTTCCTTCAAAAATGCAGGCGCCTGGGGCACTCCATGGTCGGCTGAAAGAAAGACAACGTACTTCCCATTGCCAATCTGCTTATCAAGGAATCTAAGAAAATCGCCAAGTTCCTTATCCAGTCTTAAAAAATTATCTTCTTCCTCGACCGAATTGGGCCCGAAAGTATGACCAATATAGTCAGACGTTGACAGGCTTATTGCAATAAGATCCGTGAGTGAATCAGATCCTAGGTGTTCGCCATTGATCGCAGCCTTTGCCATATCAAACGTCAATGTATTACCGTATGGCGTCACGGGCAGAATTCCATAATTTTTTCCAACAAACTGGCTCAGGTTATATGGAAAGCCTTTTGCATTAGCGCCAAACGGCCTGTATTCATAGGGTTCTTCATCAGGTGCGCTCTGAGTATAACTGGTTAAAGGGTAGAGTGTATTCCAGTTCTGCGCATAGTAACTATCCACCAGTTTTCTTGCATTCAGGTCTTTTACCCACTTCGGTAAATCGTTCATGTAATAAGAAGATGTAATCCAGTCACCTGTTTGTTCATCATACCAATACGCCCCATCAGCACTATGTCCCGCGGGAAAGATGGAAGAACGGTCTTTTATCGCAATGCCGATTACTTTGTTTCGAAAATTATCAGCGAGATGCAATTCATCCCCGATAGTAGTTACAAGTAAATTGTGGGGACTCATTTTACCTGCATCCGTACTGCTGCCGATTGTCTTTACATTATCGTCTTCCGTACAATAAACTATCTCGGAAGACTTATAATCCCACCATTCATTTCCAGTAATTCCGCTAACAGCCGGTATTGACCCGGTATAAATGCACGTGTGCCCGCACGCTGTTACCGTAGGAGTATACGGAATAAATGTGTTTTCGCATGAGAATCCCCGTTTCAGTAATTCCTTAAATCCTCCATTCTCCTGGTAACGATTATAATACCGGTACAAGTAATCCCATCGCATCTGGTCGACGACAATTCCTACTATGAGTTTAGGGCGCTCGACGTCATTTAGTTTAGCATTCGTATTTTGAGATGATGAAGTATGTGCAAAGACAAAACTGGCGTATAAAAAAAATAATTTGCGCATCGGATTCTTTTCCTGTATTAATAGAAAAGGCAGATTTTACTTTTTGTGTTTGTGATGTTTCTTCATTTCGGAGTTTTCATCTAGAACAAGCTTTTCAATTCCAGCCGTGCCCATGCTCTCCAGATCTTCCAGGAGTCCCTGGTCAGACAAATCAAGTGTATGCGAATTTTCCCAGTCATGGTGGGCAATTTTTTTTAGCCGTTCGATTACCGGGGCGTCGTGTACCTCGATGGCGAGTTCCCTGCGATGGTCAAAGCTTCCGGGGGAAAGATTGATAGAGCCTACTATCGCCCTGCACCCATCCGCTAATAACATCTTCCCATGAAGCTTGAGGTTTTTGAGTTTGTGTATTTTAATACCAACATCGTCCATTATGCGCAATCCACCGACACCTTCAACCAATTTTTCCATTTTTAGTGTGTGAGGAGGCCTTGCCATAATGTGCACTTTTACACCGCGACTCGCCGCATGCACCAATCGTTCAATGATCACGAGGTCCTGGAATCTTTCGTTTTGAACAAAGAGTGTATGTTTTGCTTCATCAATAAACTTTGCAATTTTTATCCTGCCGTTATTGCTACACCATATTAGATTCAGATCTGGTCCGGGGTTAAAATTTTTTCGGTGCCAGTCCGCCTCAAAACATAAAATGATTTCTTTTACTTCGTGGGGATGGTATGTTATAATGGCGTAGTCCCTTGTTTCAGTAAAATTTTTAGTCTCCCAGTTCAGCGATTTTATAAAAGCCACCTTGTCGTCTATCACCATTGATTTTTCATGCGTGATGGTAAATTCGGGATTACTGTCCCTTACTTCTATGCCGGCTTCCTCTAACTTTCTGCGCGTTTCTTCATTTTCTTCTTCTCCGCTTCTGCGTGCCGGGTTAAGCATTACCTTAACCTTTACGCCGCGTTTCTTTGCCCCAATTACCGCATCAATAAGAAATGGATCTGAGAACAGGAACATTTTGATCAGTAGTGAGTCCTTTGCGCCGTCAATCGCAGCAATAATTTCATTGGCAGTATCGTCAGGCAAAATGATAATTGATCTGTGAGACATCGACTTTGGTTTTATATCATTCTCTCATTAAATTAATAATTATTCGACCGTTTTTTGTATTGAACGCTCTGCCCACGTTTGCATGTGATAAAGCTCTGCGTATATCTGCCCCTTTTTCATCAATTCATCATGTGTACCTTTCTCTTCAATACAACCACGATTGAGCACAACGATTTGGTCGGCATTGCCAATGGTATTTAGACGATGGGCAATTATAATTACGGTTCGTCCGGTCATTAACTTCTCAAGCGCGTCCAAAACAATTTTTTCCGATTCGGAGTCAAGGGAGGATGTTGGTTCGTCAAGAATAAGAATGGGAGAATTCCGTACAAGTGCACGGGCGATGCCGATGCGTTGTCGTTGGCCACCGGAAAGTGTGACGCCCCTTTCTCCTACCAAAGTATCATAGCCATGCGGCATTCTTACAATAAACTCATCGGCATTTGCCGTTTTCGCAGCTTCTATAATTTCTTCTTCAGATGCGTCGGGCCTTCCGTACGCAATATTCTCCCGAACAGAACCATAAAAGAGAACTGTATCCTGTAAAACAAATCCAAGTTGTCTGCGTAGTCCGTCAAGCGTAAAGTCTGAAATGTCCGTTCCATCAATCAATACACGACCAGAGGTGGGGTCATAAAAGCGTGCGATAAGACTCACAATTGTCGATTTACCACCTCCTGTCGGACCGCAAATACCAAGTCGCTGGCCCGGACCGATTGTCAAATTGAAGTCTTTGACAATAGGCGACTCAACGTCATAAGCAAAGCAGACATTTTCAAAAACAATTTCGCCCTTTACTTTTACGGGCTCAATAGCATTTTGTTTTTCGGGAGTGATCGAATCAGTATCTAAGATTGACTGAATACGCTCCAATGCAACGGTTGTCTGCGCGATGGTACTCGTCATTTTCGCGAGATCCTGCACGGGGCTAAAGAATTTGCTCATGTACCATAGAAAGACAGTGAGTGCCCCAACCGTCATTGCACCACCAAGAACGAGCTCGGCACCGCGCCAAAGTACAAATGCGGTGCATGCGGCAACGGTAATGGCTACCACCGGGGAAAGTACTGATTTTACGCGCCTGGCCTTCAAGGCAGCATCAACGGTTTGCTCGCTTACTTTCTTCAGCCTTTCTTCTTCAAAATCCTGGCGGCCAAACGCATTTACAGAACGAATGGACTCCAAACCCTTTTGCAATACGACAAACATGTTGCTCTGATCTTTGCGGACCTCACGTGTTGCCGTCTTCATTATTTTTTTAAACCTGGCGACAAAAAATAGTAAAAATGGGGCCACTGCCAGCGCAACAAGAGTAAAATCAGAATTGAGATAGAACATGATCCCAATCATGCCCAAGATAGTTAAGCCGTCTATGAGAATCGTTAGGAGAGTGGAGGATGCGAAATCCTGGACAGTTGAGACGTCAGCGGTGATTGTGCTCAACAATTTACCGGTCTGATGCGAATCATAATAAGACAGAGATAAGTGCTGAAGATGGTGGTACATTTTCCGGCGAAGATCATTGGCCACATATTGGGCAACTTTTTCATTGTAGTAATTATCAAGATAGCCAGCCAGGGAACCCAGCGCGGTAATTATTACAAAACTAATTGCAGCAACAGCGGCCAGTTGCATTTTATTTTGTGCGGGAAAGACCATGCTGATCCATTGAAGCGGCGCGGGTAATGGATGATTACCGACAACATTATCTATGACTATTTTCAAAGGCCATGGAATAGCGAGCCCAATCAGCGTCTCCATGAGCATTGCGAGAAGGATGATTAATACCAGTTTCCTGTATGGGCGAGAGAGATTTATCGCCCACATGATCGGGCTGGTGAAGGAACGCGTCTTTTCTTCAGTTGTCGCTGAATAACCATTTATTTCATTAAATAAGTATTCCGGATTTTTCAATGCGTT
>VBAU01000004.1:13997-20191 GCA_005883855.1 Bacteroidota bacterium | reverse complement strand
TTCCGTGTTTGCTTTTACACGCTGATAAAAGAAGCATTAGACTCCCAATAGCTATCGGAAGGAAAATAGCAAATAAGAACCGGGCACTACGAATCTTCTTCGTTTTTTGCCTCGCAATCGCCCTGCTAAATGGTAAAAATTTCATTAAATATGTTTTTTATGCTCCTAATTATTATTTGCCGTCGTTTTCATTTGCGTGCCAATTGCCACTCCGACAGCTATCGGGACCGCATTGTCTACCGCTCATTGACTTTTATAAAGCTTTCACTATCGGCAAGGAACTGGGCGTTTGCAGCCACGGAATCCGTCGGCGCCAGCCCGGATAATACCTGGATCCGATTTTTATAAGTCAGCCCCGTCTCCACCTTATGAGCTTTGAATCCTCCATCTTCTTTCAAAAAAACTACTTTATCAATTCCCAATGAGAGCACAGCATCCTTTGGTAACCACTCCGCTTCTTTGCTATCAGCAAATATGGTTGCCTTTACCTGGCTGCCTACCGGAATTTGCAATTTTGCATTATTAAAATACACTCTCGCCGCAAGCGTCTTGTTTTCTTTTCGGAAAAACGGTTCGATGAAATCAATTTGTGCACGGAAATCCCTGGTGGGCGCTGTTTCTGGAATTACTCTTACCGCATTGCCTTTCTTGATGAGTGCCTGGTTTTCGGGAAAAATATTCAGAAGCACCCAACTCCTGTCCATGTTGTAGACCTGAAAAATATTCTGTCCCTTTTCTACATACATGCCCTCCTTAACTAAAAGACCCTCGGTTATCCTGGAAATATCCATCGTCTGTTCTCCAGTACTCTGGCCAGGCATGGTATTCCCCGCTTCGTGGACATGGCCGGTATAATTGCTGTATACGGCAACAGTCAACGAAGGCTTTCCCTTCCTAATGATTTCGTGCAACTGATCTTCGCTCACGCCTAACAACAACAACTTTTGTTTTGCTGCATTGATCAGTGAAGAATTGTTTGGATCATTTTTTAAAACAAACAGAAGTTCCTGCTGTGTCGTAAGAAGAACGGGACTGTAAATATCCATGATGCGCTGGCCTTTCATAATGTGCTGATATCGGTATTTGACGTACAACTTTTCAATCCTACCTGAGACTCTTGCAGAAATTGTGTTTGCCAATCTTGTATCATAGGCAATGGTCCCGAGGGACTCCACCTCTATGGGAATCGATTTATTGGTAATCGTGGTGACCGGAATTGACGAAATGACAAATTGGTCGGTAGGCTTCAGGAGGTCGTTGATCTGAACATCGTTCATGACCACTCCATTTTCCACCTTCTTAACCAGTTGCATTCCACAAATCGGGCAAACGCCCGGTTTATCTCGTATAATTTCCGGATGCATGGAACAGGTCCATTGTTCGTTCTTAACTGTGCTTTCTGTTGTTGCTTTGTTCCTTTCTTGACAAGAAGGCAACAGGAGGCCCAGCCAGCACGCAATCAGGAGTAATGAAATTGTTATCCTTTGCCGCCCGTTGCCTATTACCATCCGAAGATCTGTTGGTGGACAATTGTTTTTTTTCATGGTCTCATCATTTTATTTCCAACACTCTTTCCAGTTCTACCTGCATTAATAACAACTGTTGCAACTGATCCAGGTGCTGCAGTTGTGTCATATTTAGAGTTTCCCATGCGTCGTATAGCTCAAACAATTCCTCTGTGTTATTTTCATAAGCCAATTGCATCGTCTGAAAATTCTTTCGCAAGGCAGGAATAATATTGTCTTCATATAACCTGATCTGCTTTTGCCGCGACTGGATCTCGGTCAACATACCGGTTGCCACGCCGGACGCTTCATTGATCAGGGACTGCTTTTGGTCGTTTAATGATTCGATCTTCCATTGGAGACTAATGACGTTGGCTTTCGATGACCTTGATGACCATTTCGCCATTGGCAACTTTACCATACCCATGAGCGAATATTGCATCGGTAACCCTCCAAAACCAAACATGTGATCAAACCGAACTCCAAATTCAGGTTTCAATTTTGTTTTTTCGAGCTCCTGTTGAAGCCCCGCTACCTGGATGTCCTTATCGATCGCTTTTAGATCGCTGCGGGAATTTATGAATGTCGCACTGTCAAATGCCACTGTTGAATAATCTTTTGTTTCATAACTGGTGTCGATATCAAACATGGTGCTCTTATCCCTGTTCATCAAAGTATTTAGTGAGATCAGTTTCTGACTTAGCTCGTTTTGCAGCATGATTCGCATGCTCTCAATATTCCCAAGCGCAGCCTTCGCTTTATAGTATGCACTGATCTTTCCCAGGTTGTTTTTATATCTCAGTTCTGCGTTTTTGATCATGAAGTCAAGCATCTTCTGATCTTGCTCGAGAACGCCCAGTTTCTTTTTTATCACGACCCATTGAAAATAGTTTTCCTTCGCGGCTGAATACAATTCATTGATATTGGCATTTTTTTTCTCTTTTTCCACCGAGGACATGCTCTGCATATACTTCTGTTCGGCGTTTTGCATTCTTCTGTTGGGAAACGTCTGTTGACCAGAGATCATATACTGCCCCATGCCTGTGCTGCCATTACTTTGCTTACTCCACAAACCTGGGTTGTAGGGAGTCATCCAAAGACCTGTACTCAACAGCGGAGGCTCCCAGTTCTTCGCACCCTTCGCTGCCTCATCCAGCGAGCGAATCTGGGCGTCATACATTTTTAAGTCGGGATGATTGGTGGAAATGACAGAAAAAATACTATTCAGATTCAACTTCTCCTGTGAGTTGGCGAGCATGCTAATAAAAAGAACAGATATGCCAATAGTGAGTTTTTGTTTGATAAACCTCACCTCTCGGTCTCCTCCACTATAGAACTGTAATGTCCTCTGCGGTCTTTGAAGCCGCGGAGTTTTTTTACGGCCGAAACGCGAGTCAACTCGCATCATACTCCACTTGAAGAGGAGAGGCCTGATGGATAAGAACAGCGAGGTGCGGTAATGTACAATGGCGAACGGGAGGCACAAGAGTGCGACGCAAGGGAAGATTAATAGTAGCAATGTCGCTGGGCTCATAAAAAAAATTTAATTCTTTTTAATGTTTTGTGTCATAAACTTCAATCCTTCCGAATTTTCTTAGCTCATACTCTTTATTCATTAGAAAAATCAGTGGCGTTACCAAGAGCACAAACACTGCCGAGGTTATGACCCCTCCCACCATCGGCAATACAATCGGTTTCATAACGTCACTCCCGACGCCGCTACTCCAGAGAATCGGAATTAATGCAAATAACGAAACGGACACCGTCATGATTTTTGGGCGCAGTCTCTTTGCTGCTCCCGCAATGACATACTGCTTCAAATCGTCTTTGGTGATCGTTTCCTTCGAATTACCTTTTTTTGCCACCAATTGTTGCATCGCGTCATTCAAGTAGATCACCATCACGATGCCGGTTTCCACCGCCAATCCAAACAAGGCAATAAATCCAACCGCAACAGCAACCGATAAATTCACGCCCCAGAAGTAGACGATCAATGCTCCACCAATCAACGCAAATGGAATTGTGATTAAGCTAAAGAAAGCTTCCCTCGCAGAATGAAAAGCGAAATACATGGACATAAAGATGATCAGCAGAACAATGGGTGCAATCAATTTCAAGGCTCTTTCGCTGCGAATTAAGTTTTCATATTGACCGCTCCATTCCAGGAAATATCCCTTCGGCAGCCTGGTAATCATCCTGTCAAGCGTTCTTTGCGAACAAAACAGTGCCTCGTAGCAATGCATTTTCCGAATTGATCATCGGCGGGCCTTCGGTTATTTTTATATCAGCCACCGCGTCCAGGGGAATGGGCCCGAATTTCATTGTCTGCACCTGCAAACGTTTCAATGCGTCGATATTATTTCTGAAGTCCTGTCCAAATCGGGCATTTACAGAAAATCGTTGTCGACCTTCGACAGTTGTGGTAAGCCTCATGCCACCCAACGCGGTCTCAATTACGTTGTTGATATCATCTACACTCAATCCATAACGGCCAATCTCTTCCCTTTTAATGGTAATGTCAATGTATTTGCCGCCGGTAATGGGTTCGACATACAAATCCTTGAGACCATCAATTCCATTCAAGGCATTTTTTACCTGCTGTGCGAAATAATAAATGGAATCAATATTTTGCCCATAGACTTTAACCCCGACATCCGTACGTATCCCGGTTGAAAGCATGTTTATACGGTTGATGATCGGCTGCGTCCACCCGTTTACCACACCGGGTATCTGTAATTTTGAATTCAGTTCATTAATGATATCGTTCTTTGTTAAGCCAGGCCGCCATTGTGATTTTGGTTTCAGCAAAATGATCGTTTCGATCATGCTAATTGGAGAATTGTCCGTTGCTGTATTGGCCCTGCCTGCTTTACCTAAAACATTTTCCACCTCAGGAACAGATTTGATGATCTTATCCTGCACCTGTAAAATTCTTTTTACTTCGGAGTTTGAAACATCCGGCAGCGTCACCGGCATAAATAACAGGGATCCCTCATCAAGCGGTGGCATAAATTCACGACCCAGGCTCATCACTAATGGGATGCTGATAAGCAAAGCGATTATGTTCACCGCTATTGTTGTCTTTCTCCATTTCACACATGCCCGAATGATAGGTTCATAAACTTTTTCGAGGCCACGATTAATGGGATTTTCCGATTCACGTCTGAATTTTCCCCGCATGAAGAAAGAGATCAATACGGGAGCGAGCGTAACCACCAGTATCGCATCCACGATCAGGATAAATGTTTTCGTGTAGGCAAGAGGGTGAAACAATTTTCCTTCCTGGCCAGTCAATAAGAAAACAGGAAGAAATGAAGTGATGATGATAACGGTAGAAAAGAAAACCCCACGCGATACCTGTTTGCTGGAGCGCTCAATGATATTCATTCGAACGTCTTCCGGTATTTTAGTATAATCTCTTTTAAACATTTTTTTCATGAATGCAGTTTTTTATTTGCAGGATCGTTTTGCCACTCAGCTAAATTCCTGTATGCATTTTCTGACATGATAATACCATTATCGACGATCACACCGATTGCCAATGCAATTCCTGTTAAGGACATGATGTTTGATGAAAGGCCAAATGCATTCAATAAAATAAAACTCGTTGCAATGGTTATCGGTATTTGAATGATAATACTCAGCGCGCTTCGCCAATGAAGGAGGAACAAAATAACGATCAGCGATACCACGATCATCTCCTCGATCAATTTAGTTTTTACATTTTCAATGGAAGCTTTGATGAGTTCCGTTCTATCGTAAGCGACTTTAAATTTTACTCCTTCAGGTAAACCTCTTTGCACGTCGGCCATCTTCTTTTTTAAGTCTTCAATTACCTTATCTGCGTTTTCTCCATATCGCATCACCACAATTCCGCCTACCACTTCTCCTTCTCCATTTTCATCAAAAATGCCCAGCCGCAGATCTCCTCCCATTTGTACCGAGCCAATGTCTTTTACTCTAACCGGTATCCCATTGTAATTTCCTACTTCAATATTTTCGAGGTCCTCTTTATTTTTTACATATCCAAGTCCGCGGATGATGTAGGACATACTACTCATTTCGAATTTCCTTCCGCCGACATCATTGTTATTGGCCTTTACTTTGTTCATTACATCCATCATGGAAACATTGTAGAATTGGAGCTTGACCGGGTCAATTACCAACTGGTATTGTTTTTCAAACCCTCCAAAGGACGCGACCTCCGCGACTCCCGGAACCGTTTGTAAGGCAAACTTTATGTACCAGTCTTGCAATGCACGCTGCTCTCCGAGGTCCATCTGCTTTGCGTCGAGCGTGTACCAAAATACATGCCCCACCCCGGTTCCATCGGGACCAAGAGTGGGTGTTACACCTTGTGGCAACAAGCGCTGGGCATAATTGAGTCGTTCCAAAACTCTTGTCCTCGCCCAATAAATGTCAACGTTGTCATCAAAAATCAAATACACAAAACTCATCCCGAACATCGATGTGCCTCGAATGTTCTTCACTTTAGGTACGCCCTGTAGATTGCTGACCAGAGGATATGTCACCTGGTCCTCTATGATTTGGGGGCTTCGTCCCATCCATTCAGTGAATACGATCACCTGGTTCTCCGAAAGATCAGGAATCGCATCGATTGGATTTTTCTGGATTGACAATATACCCCACACAAACAGGCCGGCTGCAAGGAGCAGTACGATGAACCTA
>VBAU01000004.1:10580-13967 GCA_005883855.1 Bacteroidota bacterium | reverse complement strand
TCCCGCACTTAATTTGCTAATTGCCTTTTGCTAATTGCCTATTGCTTATTCCTAATAAACTCCTGCACTTTTACACATTCATTCATCTTTCCGGCGAAGTAAGGGTTTTTCACCTCTCTTGTTTCACTTAACCAAATAGCTCCTTTGCCATCGTTGGCCATGGGGCAGTGATCATGGTACAATGGCTGTCCACCACCAAATGCCTTGGCGAGGTCGTAAACGTCTTCGCTCATCATTACAAAATGCTCACGCTGATGCGCAATGTCCCCGCTGCTCTTTCCTATATGTTCAGCATGTTCTTTTAAATCGTCTTCAATGTCATCATATACCTTCTTCTGATCAGCCGTGAGAAGAGATTTGTCAACCCTTGACATTGCTTCGGCCATGGCTTTTCCTCCACTGGCAGCCTCATCTCCGCTGTTGCTGACAAGAGCGTTTTTCACATGCAAATAATGATCGACAACGGTTTTCAAACCAGCTGCAACTTTCGGATCAACGTTGCTAAAGGTTGGTGTCACCTCTACTAAAGCGGTCGTATCAGGCGCAGCCGTTGTCATGGAATCAGCGTCCGTTTTCGATGTATCATTTTCCTTGGAGGATTGACTATTGCTGCATGCTGCGAATATAATAGCAGCTGTGGCTATTAGAGTTATTAGGATCTTCTTCATGATAACATTTTTGTTTATTGTTTTACCCCCAATGCCTTTCCGCATTTAGGACATTTCCCTGCCTCCTTACTTGTAACATCCGGATGCATTGGACAAGTGTAAATTTTCACTGCCTCAGCCTTCATTTTTTCCTTTGCTGAAAGCGTAAGCAACTTGCCGCATTTAGGACATGTTCCTGCCGAATCACTTACCACGTCTACATGCACCGGGCATGTGTACGTTTTTGCCACTTTTGATTTTAATTCTTCTTTCGAAGAGATGTTCAAATCCATGCCGCACTTGGGACACTTGCCAGGTTTATCGGTCACAACATCAGCGTGCATCGGGCATGTATAAAAAGTGGCATGTTGAGCTGTGTCCTGTTTGCCAGCCTTGGTTTGCGCAAAGATGGCGGGAGCACACAATAAATATGCAACAGCCAAAACGAATATCTTTTTCATGATCTTTTTTTTTATTTGTACGAGAGAATTTTTAAGGAATACAGAAGCAAATGCTTGCTTGCTATTCGCTCCTAATTGGCGAAATGATTACAGCAATAGAGTGCAGTAAAAAAATGAGACGTGCCCCGAAGTATCTACAGGCGTAGCAATTGCCTGATCTTATTTTCCAGCTCTTGTTTTTCCGGGTCAAACGCTACGACATTTCCCTCTTTATCGATAAGAAATGATGCAGGTATAGCATTTATATTCCACTTGGCGGCAGATATAGCGCTCCAACCACCATTGTCATTTATTTGAAGCCATGTTATCTTATCCTTGTTGACTGCTTTTTTCCACTCGTTCCTGTTATCATCCAGCGACACACCAAGTATTTCAAAACCGTTATCCTTGTATTTGGAATACAATTTCACGAGTTGTTTATTTGAAAAACGGCAAGGAACACACCATGAAGCCCAGAAATCAAGCAAGAAGACCTTTCCTTTCATAGATGATAAACGAATAGAATCACCTTTCAGACCCGGTAAAGAAAAATCCAACCGGGTGTCTGTGATGTTGGGTTGCATCTGACCCTTTGCAGAAATACCAACCACCGCAAACAAACCAACTAAAACGTTTTTTAAGTTTATCATCTTTATCAAAAATATCTAGAGCTAAAATAATAATCTGAATTTTTTACTGCAAAATTTTTGCTGGTGCAGCCCGATAACTTAATCAAAGGCTGCGATGTGATCTCAAATTCTAAAAACACAGTTTTGAATGTAGACATCCTGATCCGATAAAAGTAAAGGAGGAGAGTGATCTGTCTTATTTAAGGTAACATCATCATTAAGCAACACGGCCGATAAGAATTCGGACGGCGTTGTAATGAGGGGTTGAAGTTTGTCAACTGATAAGAGAACCGATGAGGTTTGGTGGTCATCGTGGATCTTAACGATCTTCACCTGGTCATGACAGCATCCCGTGCCTTTTGTGTGCATGCCACAGGTTGCACACCAGTCGCTAGCAGGTTTGTAAAGCCGGAAAGAATCATAGCGATCCATGCAATAGTGGTAAGTCACCATTACGCCGCAAGTGAAGGCGAAATAGACCAGAACAGTAAATGATGCAACTATTTTCTTCATGATCGCAAAACAAAGATACTATCCATAATGAATATTACATAGCCCATTTTGTTAAGACAGAATGATTTTTGTCAGCCAGTTGACACTTTCCTAGTTCACAAAATTCCACCAGACACCCAGCCGGATCTGCAACCCGGGATATGGATAACCCGGAGCGGCGAGGTTATTATTGGTGAAGCCAAATCCCCCTTCCTGGGTAACCTGCATAGTGTTGAGGTTTTCGGCCCTTATAAACGCTTTGAAGCTTCGTATCCTGAAATGAACAAAGGCCGATATGTCCGGAAGATTGGAAATAGTCACGCTATCCTGGTAAAAGAATTGGCCCAGCACAGGCGAATAGTTGTCTGCTTTATAAGGCGTGTGATATTTTACTTCAAACCCGGTAGAAATATCCAGGTTCCTGAAAAAATGGCCTTCAAAAGCAATACGGTTTCTTGTAAAGATCAAAGGCACATTCAAAGGTACTCCCCCTGTTTTCTGTTGAAGGTAGACGTCGGCATACCAGTTCCAATGCTTGCCTATGGTAAATATTTTTTGAGCCGAGATTCGAAGAAAGTTGAACAGCGGCTCATACTGCTCGCGCGCAGAAAAGGCGGAAAAGAAAGTGTAATTGCTAACAAGGTAGTAATCGCCAGACAATCTCAGTTTCAGAGATGGCTGATAAATAGAGGCGAAAATATGACTGCTGTTCTCTTTTTTGAATCCCGTTGTAACAGATTTGTCAACATAGAAACTGCTTCTTGTATCAAACAAAAACGACGGCGAACGATTCACATTTTCAAAACCGATTTCGGCATACCCCTGGCTTTTCTTGCCCACAAATCTTCTAAGGCTTATGTGCGCATTGTAATCACCACTATTAAATCCTGCTGAATAAAAGTTGCCGTAAAGCTCCGCATCCCATTTTTGATTGCGCGTCTTATTTCGATATTCAGCGTGAAAGATAACATTGTACAGCGATGTGCTAGTCGAGTCAAATTCTCCCTTTAGCAATTGAACAGCAGCGCCCAACCTTACAAATTGTTGTAAATTTTTAGCATCAGGAAATTGATAAATCGAAAAATCATTCACCAGGTTTTTCCAGCGGTCACGCACGTTAACCGAATCCCCGGGGTTTATATGTATTCCGTAATTATTGTAGAAGTATTCGGAATCTGA
>VBAU01000004.1:5326-10572 GCA_005883855.1 Bacteroidota bacterium | reverse complement strand
TGTTCTCATTATAAGAAATGCTGTGCTCAAAACGGACCCGTGGATAAAATAAAGGCACCACCGTAGAGTCTGTAACCACTGAGTCTTTTTTACCGAGGTCATATTGTTGCCGCATTAATATCGTAAACTCCCTGTAACGATTGCCGATTTTTATATTAGTGGAAAAAGGGTCATTACTGTATTCCTGGTCATTACCCAAAACAGTAGGGATGTTAAAGCGATCCTTGTATATATTCGTTTCACCGAGATAATCCTGATCATTTTTTATTCCTCCGTTCTCTGCAGTTTGCAAGTGATTAGCCAAGACAAAAAAGTAATTATTGTATCGTTTGGCTTTCCCCTCATACCATGAGGAGAGAAGAATATTGTTGTGGTCCGTGTGTTGATTCTGGAAGAAACCAGGTGAATTTATAAACCGGTATCGAAAGGAAGCGTTCCAGTTCGGTTTTATGTTTTGAGTGTGCATCGCTTCAACGACCTGCTCCGTTCGCGACCCAATGAAGTAATTCAATTCTGTGTAAGGTCTTGTCGTATTAAAAAAACGGATAGTTTCCGGGTCCCACTTGTAAATATCAAATGCGTGAAACCCAGGATCCCAACCTGGCTTTAGTGATGGAGAAAAAAGAATCGACTTTGACGCAGTTCCAAGATTTCCTAAATAAATATTGGTTGCAGGTATGGGAAAGCGTGTCGTGAAATCATTCACAGAGGAATCCAGTTTATAGTGCCGCGCTGAGTCCAGGTAACGATAATAAATAGTGACCGAATCTTCGTTCCTGTTGCGATGATGGAGGCTATCATTGCCGCCCTTCCCCGTGCTTCTCATGCTCTGGCCCATTCTGGAAAGTTTTTGCATACCCGGCTGCTGCGCTCTCAAATGAAAGGAAAACAAAAAACAGATCGCCACGAGAAGATATGTAGGTTTTCTTGCCAGAGTTACCAATTTGAAGTCACAATTTCCTCCGAAGCCATTCTTCGGGCAAATTCCAAATCACAAAGAAATCAAAAAAAATTCAGTCGCTCGGTGAAAGCTGTCAAAGAAGTCTTATAAGGATAAGTCCGTTCTGGCACTTGTGACGTGTTTGACTTGTATCACTCAAATTACTCGAACCATCTCTTTAAAGACTGCGGCGAAATTTGGTTCGGCTTCCTTAGCAGCTTGTAGCACTTCTTCATGTGTGATCTTGTTTTCCTCCTCCCTGATACCGATATCAGTTATCACACTCATCGCGAAGACCGGCAGATTCATGTGGTTGGCTACGATGCATTCCTGCACCGTACTCATGCCGACAGCATCTCCGCCAAGCGCATGCACAAGCTTGTACTCGGCCCTTGTTTCAAAAGTCGGTCCGGTTACTGCAAAATAAACTCCTTCCCTTAATTGAATTCCGAGGCGTTTTGCAATATCTCTTGCTTTCTCGATCAGGTCTTTTTTATAAGGTTCACTCATGTCTGGGAACCGTGGACCGAATGCTGAAATATTTTTCCCGATCAGAGGATTGCGCGTAAAGAAGCTCACGTGATCTGTGATCATCATCAAATCCCCAACCTTAAAATTCGGATTTACTCCTCCCGCCGCATTCGAGAGTAATAGCGCTTTTACACCGAGTAATTTCATAATTCTGATGGGGAACACGACCTGCTCTGCGTCGTAGCCTTCGTAAAAATGAAAACGGCCCGCCATGCAAACGATTTTTTTCGCGCTAAGATTTCCAAATATTAGTTTGCCTTTATGGCCTTCTACGGTGGATACGGGAAAATGAGGGATCTCTTCGTAATCAACTTCTGCTTCTACTTCTACTTCATCGCTAAAATTTCCGAGGCCGCTCCCCAGAACTATCCCAACCTGTGGTGAGTGAGGATATCTTGCTTTCAGATATGACAAGGCCTCATTAAATTTTTGTGCGTCGGACATACCAGCTTTGGTTAATGGGCAAATATAGAAATTTGAAGTTCAATATGGGTAACGAAAAAAATCGCAGTACTCTTCGTCGCACAATAGTTTTTGCAAGACAGGATCGTCTAGTACGTCAGTATAGTCCATCCATTTGCGACCGACCTTTACTTTGCGATAAATTAACCGGATACACTGGCTGTAGTCAACCCACCAATATACATGGCCAGTGTATAGGGGTTGAATTGGATTTCCATCTGGTTTGTGCCAGCCATAAATGGCCACTCGGTCCGGTTTTGGATCTCTTGAAATTTTTTCGCTAATGACAACATCCTTTTGAATACCTGCAATCAAACCCTTTCTCCCCTTCCGTTGTCCTTCCACGATCAAGTGATGCTGCCACATTGTTGGAGTGCTGTCACGAAAGGCGAACATTGGCACCGGCTCTAATTTTACTTTAGCTGCACGGTAGATATCATCGACGATTTTTCTTGTCGGCAGAAAACACATAAAAGTATCGGCGATCTTTTGAGCGGCGACGGGAGTAATGTTGATGCGCGCCCAGTCCGTATCGGTACCAACAGATAAGTAGTCTGGTGCTGCATAATAAATTGCTTTTATAATCTTGCCGGTTGTCGAATCCGTTATCGAGACATGGATGGCGACAAATTTTTTCAGGAACCATGGCACATTTCCAGCCAGTATCTCTTTAACGGCAAAAGAATCTCTCTCTTTCCATGTCATCGCAAATGCCTGGTGATAAAATCCACTCCCGGTTGTAATTGACGACCTTTGGGGCCAATGCATTTTTTTTGTTGCTGTGCACGAAATAAACAATAGCAACACGAAATACAGTTTCAATCGGTTCATCCCGAAAGGTAGCGGATTCCCAAAAACTCTCATGTCTCGTCTATCAACTATCATCTAATCATCTATCTTCGCCAAAAATTAGTTAAGATGAATTTGCACGAGTACCAGGCCAAGGAACTATTAAAAAAATACAATGTGCCGGTGCAGGAAGGTTTCGCGTGCGGTAGCGTTCATGAGGTGGAAGAGGCCTATCGTCAGATCAAAACACAATTCGGCAGCAACTTCGCAGTAATTAAAGCGCAAATTCACGCAGGCGGGCGAGGAAAGGGAACCATAAAAGAAACCGGCATGAATGGCGTGAAAGTGGCGAAGAGTTTGGATGAGATCAGCGATTACGCCAGGAAAATATTAGGCGGTACTTTGGTAACCGTACAAACCGGTCCGGCGGGGAAAGTGGTGCACAAAGTTTTTGTCGCACAAGACATGTACTATGACGGTCCCAGCCAAAGAAAAGAGTTTTATTTGTCCATCCTGCTCGACAGGAGCAAAGGGCAAAATGTGGTGATGTACAGCACCGAGGGTGGCGTAAATATTGAAGATGTGGCTCACGGTACACCTGAAAAGATCTTCAAGGAATGGGTACATCCTTCCGGCGGATTGCAGGCCTTCCAGGCCAGGAAGATCGCCTTTAACCTGGGATTGCGAGGGGATGCTTTTAAGAATTGTGCGAAGTTCGTTACCAACTTGTATAACGCTTATGTGGGTTTGGACTGCTCAATGCTGGAAATTAACCCACTCTTCAAAGCGGCGGATGAAAAGATTGTTGCAGTTGACTGTAAGATGAACCTAGATGAAAATGCTCTTATGCGTCATCCTGATCTTTCCGCTATGCGCGATGTAACCGAAGAAGATCCGACAGAGGTTGAAGCCGGGCAATATAATTTGAATTTCGTAAAGCTCGATGGCAATGTTGGCTGCATGGTAAATGGAGCGGGACTTGCGATGGCTACGATGGATATGATCAAGCTAAGTGGTGGAGAACCGGCGAACTTTCTCGACGTAGGAGGTACTGCTAATGCTCAGACAGTTGAAGCAGGCTTTAAGATAATTTTGAAAGACGCCAACGTAAAAGCTATCCTCATAAATATATTCGGCGGGATCGTACGTTGCGACCGCGTAGCGCAAGGTGTGATCGATGCTTATCAAAATCTCGGCAACATAAATATTCCAATTATAGTCCGCCTGCAAGGCACCAATGCCGAGGAAGCAAAAAAATTAATTGATGAAAGCGGATTAAAGGTGCAGTCAGCAATCCTTTTAAGCGAAGCGGCTGAGCTGGTGAAAAAGGCCGTGGCATAAGTAAATTTCGAGTTTCGAAATTTCAAATTCCGAAATTCAAAAAAAATCCCCCGACGTAGTCGAGGGATTTTTTTGCTCAGGCGTTGAGGATTGCAATGCATTTGTTTACATTAGGACTTGGACGCCTGTTGGATTTACCAGGATTGGATTATGGTTCTTTCGGATATTGGACTTATGTCAACTTACTTGATGTTTTTCTTAGGATTTAGTTCTCGGCCTTTTCGTAGACGGCAGCTAAAATTGTGTTTTGGTGTCACAAAGATGTAACGGAAAAGTCGGGGCGCAAAGCCTGACAAGAGTGTTTTTTTGGCGTTAACTAATAATTTTAACGACCTATAAGCGAATGCACTTATCAAACGTTAAACTCCGCTAAAGCATTGCCACGCCTACGTTTCATGAGCCGTACAATTACCAGGTACATGCACAGGAATCTTCTTGATGCCGGTCAACTAACACTTTTATTTTTAAGGAATGACTATGCACACTGAAAAAATTGTATAGACAAAGCTTCAGCAGTGAAGCATAATTGACCTGTTTGTTCACATGATCTCGACTTCATACACCGGGCTAAACAGATAAACTCTTCCCGTTTTAACTTCTGTGCATTTAAACCTTTTTCTCATCTTCTCCCCTTTTTTAAAAACGCGTCCGTCATTACAGCGAAAAATTCCGTTTTCATGGATTTCTTCAACGAGTCGATGATGGGTTCCTGGATCATCATATTTTCTTAACACTCGAATCAGGCCATCTTCTGCACAACTTGTAGCGGCGGGATTTCTTAAGGACGTCAACAATTCTTTTTGAATATCCTCAGGAAAGATATTGTTTTGAACGAATTGATGCAGCAAACCTCCATAGATCGTTTTCCATTCCCGGCCATGTGATAAAACCTTGTTACCGAATTGTTCGAAAGTCAATAGATGTGCTAATTCATGCAATAATGTAATTACGAAAGAAAACTTATTGAGATTGCCATTGACACTAATGCGGTGATTTGCAAAATATGTGCGATGACGATAGTCACCAAGGATGCTTTTGCGTTCCCTGGCTACAGTAAGATGTACTTTGTAATGCTGCAGGTATTGCAGGACTGGGTCATAAGTACCTGGTGGGAGAAATTTTTGGAGATGGTCAATCGGTGCTTCTCTTTTAGACATTTTTCTTTCCCTTCAACAACTTTGTG
>VBAU01000004.1:2453-5292 GCA_005883855.1 Bacteroidota bacterium | reverse complement strand
TGAACATGAAAATATAAATCAACGCGCCAATAATACAGACAAAAAGTTTAACCATAATACTTAAATATATACTACGAACGAAGGCTTGCGGATTGGTTGATTTCAGCCCACGATTGGCAAATAAGAATGAAAAGACAGTAGCTAAGAATACAATCAAGTTACCAACTATCAGTACTGACTGATCAAAACCATGTTGTTCAAGAAAGTTCTTACCGGTGAGAAAGAAAGCATTCAGGATGATAAAAAAGAAGACAATCGGGAATAGAGGTCTTGCATTAGTTTTTGGCATCGCCATTCTTCTGTTTCGAGGTTTCTTTTACTATTTTATAAATGATGCCTACCAGCGCCAACACTGGTAACAGCAACACCAGCAAAGGTGCAGAAATTTTCAACCATTTATCCGCTTTTAACCCGATGAAAACAGCGATGCCCAGCGCCACAAATATTTGTGTGCCCATACTGGCATACCGGAGAAGGTCTCTGTTATTATTATTATTGGACCGCTGTCTTGATTCCATTACTGTTTGTGCTCATCTCCACGATGTTCTTTTTCCCGTCGTCCATCTTTCCCATGTGGCACTGACCATTGAATACCGCGGTTGGCTCTATCTGCAATTTGCCTGCGTGTACGTTGCCATTCACCACGCAATCCCCTCGCAACTGCAGCAGATCTTTTGTTTTGATATTTCCGGAAACCTTACCCACAATATCGGCCTGGTTACCGGCGATATCGCCTTCTACATTCCCGCTAGCGCCAATTACAATCTTAGCCGTACTGTTAACATTGCCAATAATAGTTCCATCAATTCTGAGATCGCTGTTACTGCTAATGTCTCCTTTCACTGTGGTGCCCGCACCGATCAGGGTAGTGCCATTGGCCCCATTGGTTTTTTCATTACTCATGATAGTAGGTTTGTTGTTAAACATAGGTATTTATTAAAAATCTTTCTTTGAGGATTTGGATTTGTTACTAACGGATCGCCAGTTTCGTTGTCTAAAGTTTTATGTCCCTACCAAAACAATAAACTATAAACCATAACCGTCATCGATCAGTCATTGGAATATTCCTCTTTGGGTAAATTGAGCTTGGTCGTGTCAAGATTCACCGATACATCGCCTTTCAATACTTTTTTTAATCCATCTATATAACGCGCCTGGTAATTTACTTGTTGTTCTAGGGAGTCAGTTCTGTATTTTAATTGTCGGTATTCCCGTCCGATCTTGAGCTCATCGTAGCCGGGTATATAATATTTTAGGGGGGTAAACACGATCAGGGCAACGGTAAGTCCGACCAGGATCACGAAAATGGCGCTCATCAATACATATACGCTTAACCTGGACAATTTAAACGTAACCACCTCTTCGTAGGTGTCATCATTCATCACCACCAGCCTGTAGCGATTGCGTAACCGCTTAAACGTGCTGCTCGTATCAAATTTTACCATAAACTATGTATAAGAACTAAAGGTAACGAAATGATGCACTTTAGAAATCCGATTTTACAAGATAGATTCTGTATGCTGATTTTGCAAGGATTTGATTAAAAATTCGAAGCCCGAAATCCGAAACTCGCCGGATGAATTACCATTTTCGTAAAAAAAGCTACCTCACCAATGAAGTAGCTTCAACTTAATTTCGAAATTCAATATTCGATATTCGATATTCAATATTCGATATTCCCTAGGCGTATTCTTCCTTCGCCGTCTTGCTATATTCATCGATTAACTTGCGCTGCAGCTCAAAAGGCACGGGCGAATATTCGCGGAAACGACTTTTAAATTTTGCACGTCCTTGCGTAATGGATCGAAGAGAGGAGGAATAACCATCCATCTCGGCTAACGGTACTTTAGCCGTTACCTTTTGAAAATGTCCTTCATTATCGATGCCTTCAACAATCGCGCGACGACTTTGGAGATCGCCCATTACTGCACCGGTAAGATCATCCGGGCAAAGGACTTCCACCAGGTAGATCGGTTCCAATATTTGAGGATCGGCTTGTTGGAATGCCTGTCGGAATGCTTGCAGTCCCGCGATCTTAAACGAAATATCATTGCTGTCGACTGGGTGCATCTTTCCGTCGTACACACAAACACGAATGTCGCGGGCATAGGAACCAGTGAGCGGTGCAATTATAAAACACCAATTTTCCACCCCAGTCCAATTCGTAGGTATCTCTTCCTCGTACTGTAAAGTCTTTGGGCTCAGCCAGCCCCTCATGCCACGGCTCTATTCGCAGATACACTTCGCCAAATTGACCTGCACCACCGCTCTGCTTTTTGTGTCGGTAGTTGGCGTCCGCTGATTTTCGAATGGTCTCACGATAAGGAATACGCGGTTTAATAAACTTCACTTCGAGCTTATGAATATGTTCGATTTTCCATTTTGCAACAGCCAGGTGCATATCACCCTGGCAATGGATCAGCGTTTGCCTCAACTCGGACGAGACCTCTACGATCAATGTTGGGTCCTCCTCGCGCAGCTGGTGCATTGCCACCGAAAGCTTTTCCTCCTCCCCTTTTTTTGTAGGCTCAATAGCAACCGTAACATTTGGTTGAGGAAATTCAATGGGATTCAACTCGTAATTTTTGCCCCTGGCATGAAGCGTATTGTTAACGTGGGTGTTTTTTAATTTCAGCGTCGCGCCAATGTCGCCTGCTACCAATTCATTTGTTGAGGCTCTCTTGTTCCCTTCAACCATGAAAAGCTGATTTATTTTTTCGGTAACTCCAGTACTCTCGTTTTCCAGCTCCATTCCGCTCTTTATTGTACCAGAATAAACCTTGAAAAATGACAACTCGCCTACGTGTGGTTCATTCACGGTTTTGTAAATAAAAATGCA
>VBAU01000004.1:0-2370 GCA_005883855.1 Bacteroidota bacterium | reverse complement strand
CAAACATTGTCAATGAACCCCATTAATCTTCCGCTTCCCATATTCCGAACAGCCGACAGGCAAAACAAGGGAAACATATCGTGATGGATCATTGCCTTCTTAATCCCCTCTTTCATTTCGTCTTCATCCAATTCGCCTTTCTCGAAATATTTTTCCATCAGGCTCTCATCATTGCTGGCCACAGCTTCTACCAGTTCTTTGTGCAGATCTTCGGCTTTTTGTTTTTCATCATCAGGTATTGGCAATTTTTCAGGTTTGCCCCCATTGTCCTTGAATTTGTACAGGGTCATGCGCAACACGTCAATGATCTCATGAAAGCCCGCACCTTGCTGCCTTGGATACTGGACCACGACAACCTTGTTGCCAAAATGTGATTTTGCTTCGCTCACCGTGGTATCGAAATCAGCCTGGTCATCGTCCAGCTTGTTTACGGCAAAGATCATTGGCGTTTTGAATTTCTCGGTGTATTCCCAAATGATATCTGTTCCTACCTCTACACCCATTGCCGCATTCAGCAACATTACTCCTGTGTCAGCCACGCGAAGTGCGGAAATGACCTCGCCTACAAAATCGTCGTACCCAGGAGTGTCGAGAATATTTATTTTGTAGCCGCGCCACTTCGCGTGAAGGAGCTTGCTAAAAATGGAATTACCACGATCTTGTTCCAGTTCGTGGTAATCCGCTGTCGTGTTTCTTTCGGCTATGCTGCCGCGGCGATTTATTATGCCAGCTTCAAAAAGCATGCACTCCGCTAAGGTTGTCTTACCGGAGCCGGCGTGGCCCAGCAAGACAATATTTTTTACGTGTGAGGTATCAAATTCGGCCATGGCAAGAAAATTTTATAGATGAACAATTTATTTTTTCTTATGTCGACACTTCCGATTGGCATCCCAACCAGCTTGCTACGTCGGGACAAAATTTCAGAAGAATAAGCTTTATCGTTATGAACCCGCTTAGTTCAGTAACTGATTAATGTCATTATATTTTTGGAGTTTTGAAGTTTATGAGTATTGGAGAGATTTTCGGGCTATCACTCATAACTCATAACCCATAACTCATAGCGCTCTACTGCGCTCGTTCTAAAAAATTCCTAAACTCTTCTCTCAGGTCAAACAGCCTGTGCTCAAGGCTTTGGTACTGGTCATACAGATTTTCATGATCAGCAAGAGTTTCTTCATTCAGTTGTCCGTTATGGACTCCTGTTTCGTAATTCACTTTGCGGTCATGATTTTTGATGGATTGCTTAAGATCGTGGATGTTGATGAGTTGAATGTGAAACTGGTTGTGGTAATGTTCGACTTCTGTTAAATCATCTTTCGAGAGTGGACGGCCTGCGAGTTGTTGAAGCTTTTGCTTGCATTGAGTAAATTCATCGCGAAATGCACGCAATGCATCTCTCCAGGTGTTGCACTCTCTGGAAAGCTGCGAGATGTCTGCCTGAACCATGGGATTTTAATTTTAAATTTGAAGAAATCGTTTTCTTTTCCCTGGGGTCGGTTGGTGTGCCCAAAGACTGCTTCGGGCTGTTTGTAATTTAGCAAACATTTCCCAAAAAAAAGAACAGATTTATGCACTTTAGCCTCTTTTTTAAGTGGATTTTATGAGATGAGCCCGGCTGAGGGATTTCTCTTAGACGTCCGTTGCGTCGCACACTTCTACGTTCTGTTCGCTATTCGACAATGGTGTACTCAACTCGTTTCAGCCTTCTATACTTGTCAAGTAGTACATTGGAATCCAGAACACTTAAACATAGAAATTCGCGTTGGATGTGTCATTACTACATTATCAAGAGTTCCCCCTTTCCGTCGCGGCAGCTTATGTGAGCCCACAAAAAATAGCGCTTATTTTTGTATCATGAAAATCCTGAATGGCCAGCAAATAAAACAATGGGATCAGTATACCATCGACCACGAACCTGTCTCTTCCATTGAATTAATGGAAAGAGCAGCTGGCAAATGTGTCGATTGGCTCGAAGAAAAAAATTTGCTTCAGTATCCCTTCCGAATTTTATGCGGCAAAGGAAACAATGGAGGCGATGGACTGGCTATTGCGCGAATGCTTTTGCAAAAACAATGCGCGGTCACTGTTCATATTCTTGAATTTGGACATTTAGGTACAGAAGATTTTCAGACCAACTTAAAAAGGTTACATCAGGAGAAAGGGGCTGACATCCATTTTATCCAGGGCGAAGAAAATTTTCCCGAACTCAACAAGAATGAAATTGTCATTGATGCTTTGTTTGGTTCAGGATTAAACCGCCCTCTCGAAGCAGTTACCGCCGCGCTGGTTGAACACGTCAATAACTCAGGTTGTAAAGTGGTCGCTGTAGATGTGCCTAGTGGTTTGCCCGTTGATCATTCCGCAAAAGGA
>VBAU01000003.1:9440-16505 GCA_005883855.1 Bacteroidota bacterium | reverse complement strand
AATGATCGCACGAGCAACTGAAAACGCAGAAAAGTTGAATTATAAAAATGTACAATTTCGTTTAGGTGATATCGAGGATATGCCTGTTACGGCGAATAAAGCGGATGTCATCATTAGCAATTGCGTTTTGAATCTTGCTCCCAATAAGCATAAAGTATTTAGCGAAATCTACCGGGTGTTAAAACCTGGGGGACATTTCTCTATTTCTGATATTGTGCTGCAAGGTGAAATTCCGACAAAGTGGAAGGAGGTGGCGGAATTGTATGCAGGTTGTATTTCCGGGGCCATTCAAAAGGAAAATTATATTGAGATTATTGATGAAGCAGGCTTCGTAAACATCAAGCTTCAGAAAGACAAAACAATAGATATTCCCGATGAGCTATTAGCCGCATATCTAAGCGAAGACGAAATCCTTGAATATAAAAGCAGCAATACCAGAATTTCGAGCGTTACAGTATATGCGGAGAAGCCCGCAAAAGATAGTCGCAATTGCTGCGAACCAGCTAGCAATTGTTGTTAACATTTTTATTTCTAATTATAAAAAGTAAAGCCATGAACACAAATCAAAGAGATCCGGGCCCCTCGACCAATATTCAGAACTGCTGTGGCGGCAGCGGTTGCTGCGTCACCGGTTATGGATGTTGTTAAATTAAAAGAGACCGCTTCCATTAACAGGGGGCGGTCCCTTTCCGAAAGTCATTTATGAATACAATTACTGAACATAAATTAGTGATGGCTTCGCGCTCGTTAAGAGCAGCCGTGATTGAATTGCTGGAAGAAAATAATTTACCGACGAGTGATATAGACGAAGGCAAAGCACTTTTTGCTTTGATTCAAAATGAAAAAGTGATTGGCACCGGAGGCCTCGAGTTCTTTGGCGACTGTGCATTGCTTCGCAGTCTTACCGTTAAAAAGGATTGGCAAGGTCAAGGTCTCGGAAAATTTATAACCCGGCAATTGGAAGAAATTTGCAGGAATAAGGGGATTGCAAACATATACTTACTGACCACCACCGCAGAAGACTTTTTTCGCAAGGAAGGCTACCGGGTTGTCAATCGTGCGGACGCTCCCTTGTCCATAAAGAATTCTTCAGAGTTTTCCACGGTATGTTCGTCCACTGGTATTTTAATGAGCAAAATCATTTGATGAAAAAGAAAGTACTTTTTGTTTGTATAGAGAACAGCAATCGGTCTCAAATGGCTGAGGCCTTTGCGCGAATGGCAGACAAAAACATCGAGGCGTACAGCGCGGGCTCTAAGCCATCAGGGAAAATAAATCCAAAAGCTATCGCTTCCATGAAGATGGTTGGTTATGATCTTTCAAAACATGAATCAAAATCGTTGGACAACGTAAAAAAATATGCGCCGTTCGATGCCGTCGTTACAATGGGTTGCGGGGATGCCTGTCCCTGGATGCCTGCGAAAGAGTTTATGGATTGGAATATCCCAGATCCAAAAAACATGGACGAAAAGGCCTTCGACACGGTAAGAGATGAAATAAAAGATAAAGTAAAAGATCTCCTGGCTTCGTTGTAATGTGAAAAGGTTCTTACTTTGCGAAAACGCTGTTGATTGACTACTCCATTTCTCTCTAGCCGGGTTTACATTTTTCTTTTTTCTCTTCTTGGATTGGTTTATTTCATCGGGCTCTTTGTTCCGTTAATGGATAACGATTCGGCGCATCATGCCGACATCGCCCTTCACATGTATCTCAACCGTGATTATGTAAATCTCGTCGATGCGGGGAAGGATTACCTGGACAAACCCCATCTTCTTTTTTGGCTTTGTGCTGTGAGCTATAAGATTTTCGGCGTCACAGGTTTTGCGTATAAGTTTCCTTCACTATTGTTTACAATCCTTGGAACTTATTCAACATATCATTTAGGAAAAGCGCTGTACAACCACGAAGTAGGAAGACTTTCAGCCCTGGTCATCGCCTCTGCATTTGCCTACATCCTTGCCAATAATGACGTGCGAATGGATGCGATTCTTACCGCGTGTATTGCTTTTGCGACCTGGCAAGGGGTCGAATTTATACAGCACAAAAGAATTGCAAATGCAGTCGGACTTGCATTAGGTCTGGCGCTTGGATTCGACACGAAGGGACATGTTGCGGTATTTACTCCCGCAATTGGGCTACTGTTCTACATTTTCTATCGCAGGGATTGGAAAATATTCTTGACCTGGAAATGGCTTATCGTATTGATTGTTTTTGCCGCATTTATTTTTCCCGTGGTTTACTGCTTTTACCTCCAGTACAACCTGCATCCCGAAAAGGTTGTCAGGGGAAGAGATCATATCAATGGTGTCAAATTTATTTTATTCGGGCAAAGCATTGAACGTTTCCAGGGAGAGAGTTTTGACAAACCTAACAAGGATTACTTGTTTTTCTTCCACTCATTTCTCTGGGCTTTTGCACCGTGGAGTATCCTCGCTTATATCGCCCTGGTTGATCGATTTAAATCTTTTTCTCAGAGAAAGGACGAGTGGCTTACTCCCATGACCATCGTGGCCATCGCATTGATCTTGACTTTTTCTGGCTTCAAACTTCCTCACTATCTCAACATCGTTTTCCCCGCAGCATCGATCTTGACCGCCTCCTGGCTCTTAAGTAGCCAACATAGAATTAACCTTATCTTTTATATTCAAACATCAGTTTGTGCACTGATGCTTCTCGTCACTGCTATCTTAAACGCCTGGGCATTCCCGGTACACAGCATCCTGATTTTTGTTGGTTTGATTCTTTTGTTAGCCGTTGTATTCTACTTCTTAAAAAGTCGGGAGTACTCACCCTTTAAAAAATCCGCCTATGCATCTGTTGCTTCAATGGTTGTGTCTTTTTTCTTGTTGAATTCAAATTTTTATCCTCAATTACTAACGTACCAGGGCGGAAATGAACTGGCGAAAACAATCAAAGGCAAAGTGTATTTCTGGAAGGACAATTACAGCTCATCATTTAATTTCTATACCGCTACCGAGCGAAAGCAATTCACTGATTCACTTTTGGAAAAGGGGAAGGAACCGATTTGGCTGCTCTTCGATATCCGCGATCTGCCTGACATCAGGCAGGCGGGCTATAAAATCGGGTTTAATTACTCCTCGCGTGACTATGAGATCACGAAGCTGAACTTTAAGTTTCTCAATCCTTCGACAAGGAACAAAAGTGCTACGCAAATGGTTGTGGCGGAGATTACTGGAAAAGAATAGGCAACGTCATGAAATCACATTTTGGATAAAGTCGTCCAAAAGTGGGGCTAACACCGGAAGTATTTTTCGCCGAGCGGTTTCAACAGTAAACCATTCTCCCTTGTCTACTTCAGGCACGTCAATGTATGTTCCAGATTTAGGCGGCCATTCGAGTGGAAATAAATTGCTTTGAATAGTGCCCGGATCAATGTTCCCTTCCACGGCCCACGCATAAACGGTCTTTCTCCTTATATTTTATAGGTTGTAAAGGAGCAAAGTGTCCGTCTATCTTTTGTCCTGTTTCTTCTTCAAACTCTCTCTTTGCGGCGACTAATGGTTCTTCCGCATTATCAAATTCTCCTTTCGGGATAGACCATACGCCGTCATCTTTTTTTTTGTAAAACGGCCCGCCTGGATGACAAAGAAAAACCTCGGGCTTTTTGTTTTTGATCCTATATAACAATATGCCGGCGCTGAGTTTGGGCATGAAACTTCATTCTATTTATGTAAAAACAGGTTTTAGATTATTGTTCAAGGGTAAGCCACGCAACTTTCTGTTCCGACTTGTGTTCTTTCCCGATGATGTCTTTGTAAAGATCGGGGCGTCGTGCTTTTTTGTAACGGTGGCCGCCTGCCTTGGCGACTTTATCAGGTGTTATCGTCGCACATTGAACATCATCACCAAGGTTTCTGCATTCTGCAATAACGTCCCCAAACGGATCGATAATCATTGAGCAACCATTTTTTACCTGGTCATCATCCATTCCAATAGCGTTTGAAAAAATGGAGTAAATCGCGTTATCATGTGATCTCGCGGGCAGCCATTTCATTAACCACTCTCTTCCCTTGGCCCCGTCAAACTGCAGCCTTAGTGAAGTCGGATCGTTTTCCCTGTTTTCCCAAAGTTCAGGATCAACGAAACCGGCGCCGGGCCGGGATGAAGGAGTACACATGGTGACATGCGGCATAAATATTATATCGGCGCCTAAAAGATTTGTAGCTCTCACATTTTCGATAATGTTGTTATCGTAGCAAATTAATATCCCGCACTTCCAGCCAAACAAATCAAAAACACAATACCGATCTCCCGGACTTATATGAGGATTGATGAACGGATGCAGCTTTCTAAACTTTGACACAACTCCATCTTTGTCCATACACACATAGGCCTTATACAGTTTATCTTCCCTGTCTTTTTCAAACAAGCCGGCCAGGATGACTACGTCGTTCTTTTTGGCTATTTCCTGTAACTTCTTGATGCTACTTCCTTGCGGGATCATTTCAGCGAGGTCCAGCATTCGTTCTTTTGTAAGGTGTCGCGCAAAAGCGTACCCGGTTACAGAACATTCGTGAAAGGCTACAATTCTTGCTCCCTCCATTGAGGCTCGATGGCTTAATGTTTCGATCACATTCAGATTATACTCTTTGTCTCCGCTTTTGTGCTCAAATTGCGCCGTTGCGATTTTTAGATTTTCCATGAAGACTTTACAGTTTTTTTTTTTTACATTTTGGGTTCCGATTAATTTGTCTTTATCAAAGAAACTCAAGCTGGCGCCACAGCTATAAGCCCGCCTTCGCACTAATCTCCAACATTCTTTCGATGGGTTTTTTTGCTCTTTGCCTCAGGTCCTCTTCCATTGTAATTTCAGGGGTTTCGTATTTCATACAGAGATAAAGTTTCTCAAGAGTATTTCTCTTCATGTGCGGACAGTCATTACAGGCGCAACTATTATCGGGCGGCGCCGGGATAAATGTTTTCTCAGGATTTGCTTTCATCATTTGATGCAAAATTCCTGTTTCAGTTGCCACGATATACTCATTCGAAGAATCCGATTTTGTGAACTTCAGCAAGCCCGTTGTTGAACCAATGTAATCGGCGATTCTTAAAATCGGCTCTTCACATTCGGGATGTGCAATGAGTTTGGCATTCGGATGGCGGACTTTCAGGCGGGTAATTTTCTCCAGGCTAAAAATCTCATGCACCATGCACGCGCCGTTCCACAACAACATGTTTCGCCCTGTTGTTCTGTTGATATAGCCACCAAGATTTTTGTCTGGAGCAAAAATTATCGGCTGATCTTTTGGAAAACTTTCAACAATAAATTTTGCATTACTACTCGTGCAGATCACATCGCTTAATGCCTTGATCCCGGCGCTGCAGTTGATATAGCTTACCACAACATGATCGGGATGCTGATCCTTAAATTTTTTGAAAAGAGGCGGAGGGCAGCTATCACTTAGAGAACAACCTGCTTTGAGATCCGGAATAACAACCCTCTTTGTCGGGTTCAATATCTTGGCCGTTTCCGCCATAAAGTGCACGCCTGCAAAAACGATCATGTCGGCGTCTGTTTTTTCCGCTTGTTGCGCAAGACCCAAGCTATCGCCGATGTAATCCGCAACGTCCTGGATATCGGGCTCCTGGTAGTAATGGGCCAGGAGTATCGCATTTTTTTCTTTCTTTAGCCGTTCAATCTCGGAAAACAAGTCCAGCGTGGGATCCAGGTCAAGATCAAGAAACCCTTTTTGCTCTACGTCTTGTCTTGCTAAAACCAACATTTCTGTTTCCATTGTAAAAAATTTTCAGGACAGCAATATTGCAACAAATCGGGTGGCTTTTCCAAAACAATTTTCTCAAGCAGGTTATTAGATATAATAGTATTAATACAATTAATTTTAAAAAAGAGTTTATTATTATTATGGCTGTGCATTAGTGGAAAACAAATCTTAATTCACAAATACAAAGTTACCGAGTATAGGTTATACACATCAACAACAATGGAATCCACAACCCTGTTCTGTAAGGCAACTAGGTTGTAGCAGATAATTCACAACTTTGCAATCAACCATCATCGAAAAACTTTTCTCTCCAAATCAACAATTGTTAGTGTGAAGCAGGTCGGGGTATTTCGTTAATTAATGGGCGATGTCGACGCCAAAGCGATTTGAAGCATCGTTTGTTCATGGCAATCCTGTTTCATACTAACGTTTCACGGAGGATTATTCACACAAAGGGAGTTGAATTAACCAAACGTTGGGGAGAAAAAGTTTATCGGCGCTTAACTCAAATCAATATGAGTTGCGATCATTATAGTGTTTTTTTGGAGGCTGAATTGCAGCCCAAACCTATATTTTACAGGCAGTTTAGGGAATTCTGTCCGCCGAAATTTCATCCCCATTATTGATAATTACCCTATTTTTGCCATCCTTCAAAGAAATTCTTTGAGGGATTTTTAATTCTATACTCACTATGTCAGTTATTCAAAGTATCAGGGATAAATATGCGAGGTGGGCTGTAATAGCAATTGCGGTGGCTCTAACCGGATTCATATTAATGGATGCTTTTACCGGACGCAGTCGATTATTCAGTGGGAGCAACTCAACCACCTTGGGGCAAGTAAATGGAAAGTCGATTGATGAGATCGATTTCGAGAAGAAAGTTCAGGCCCAGGAACAGGCGATGCAGCAACAACGCGGCGGTTCTCTTGGCGAGGCGGATCGTCAGCAAATTATAAATGACATGTGGAAACAAGAGGTGGACCAACTCCTTTTAAGGAGCGAATTTGATAAACTCGGTTTATCCATTGGTAAAAAGGAGAGGACTGATATGTTGTATGGTTCCGATCCCCAGCAATTAGCGAAGCAATATTTGGGCGATCCGCAGACAGGCCAATATGATCCGAACAGAGCTCAACAGATTATTAATTCAATAAGGAGAGGAAAAGATAAGACACAAAAAGACAACCTTAATCTCCTGTTGGACGCGATGGATAACGCCCGACTTGACGAAAAGTACGTCAGCCTGGTTGCGGGTTCGATTCATTATGCAAAATGGGCGCTGGAAGGGCAAAATGCGGACAATAGCCTCATGGCAAAGATT
>VBAU01000003.1:4120-9387 GCA_005883855.1 Bacteroidota bacterium | reverse complement strand
CATTTACAAAAGCGATGACGAAACAAGGACGATTGAATATGTTTTGTTTAGCGCGGCACCAAGTTCGGCAGATAGTGCAGCGGCCGGAACTAAATTACTCGCTCTGAAGCCACCATTTGACACAGTAAAAAACATGGAAGACTTTCTCAAGGCAAATTCGGAGCTTCCATTTTACAACAGTTACCTCAGCAAGAAAAACATCCAGGTCCCCGAAAAGGATTCAATATTCAAAACACCAGTAGGTGCAATTTCTGGACCGTACGTTGACAAGGATAATTATGTATTAGCCAAGGTCATGGATGTTAAACAACTGCCGGACACCGTAAACATCCGCCATATTCTGATTGCTACGCAACAGCAACAGCAAGGACAAATGATACAAGTTCGTGAGGATTCTACTGCAAAAAAGCTTGCAGACAGTATTGCCCTCGCCATAAAGAGCGGGACGAAGTTTGATACTCTTTGTCGGAAATATAATGACGATGCAGGGAGGAAGGACAGCGGCATTTACAATAATGTCTATACCGGCCAGATGGTGCCCGAATTTAATGACTTCATATTTACGCACAAGGTCGGAGAGAGTGGTGTTGTAAAAACGATTTTCGGATATCATTACATTGAGATCTTATCCCAGAAAGGGAATGAGCCCGCGTACAAGGTCGCCTACTTGGCGAAAAAGATTGAAACAAGTGACGAGACTGAAAGAAATGCCGAGAACGCCGCAACGCAATTTGCCGGCGAAAGCAGGGATCAGAAATCGTTTGAAGCGAACTACGAAAAGAACGTAAAATCAAAAGGGATCCAAAAGTTATTTGCTCCGGATATTAGCTCGCATGCTTTCCAAATACCCGGCATCGGGGCTTCGCGGAAGTTTATAAAACAGGTATTTGACGCCGATAAAGGAGATGTATTGCAGCCAGAAAGAGTGGGTGACAACTATGTCGTTGCGGTTGTGACGGAAGTAAATAAGCCCGGGACTTTGAGCGTAGCTGTCGCCCGCCGATATGTGGAACCGGTGCTACGGAACAAGAAAAAAGCAGAATTGATAAAGAAGAAAATCGGCAAGGTTACCACACTCGAAGCGCTCTCCGCCCAGGTCGGGCAGCCTATTCAAGTTTCGGACAGTGTTCGTTTTTCAGGTGGAAGCAACCCAATTTCCTACGAAACAAAGGTTGTCGGCGCTACTTTTAATCCCGCTAACAAAGGAAAGGTAGTGCCCGAGGCCATTGATGGGAGATATGGAAACGTTTATGTGCTCAGGGTTGACAACGTTAGCGCAACAGCCCTGGAAAATGCAGATATAAATGCGCAAAGAAATTCTCTTGAAGGCCAGGCCAGGATGAATATTCTAGCGACCAACCAGTATGCTCAATACGGCTTTGGTCAGCAATATGATCCCGCCGCAGTGTTACGAAAAGCCGCGAATATCAAAGACTACAGGAACAAATTTTATTGATACCACAACGTTAAAAGGGCCGATCCGAGGAATCGGGGGCGGGTTTTTATTACGGGCCCATCGAACATAACCAGTACCCAAATGTTATTTTTGTAGCTTGATTGTATGAGCGAAACGATCACAAATAAAGTAGCGGAAAGTGGATTAATAACTATTGATCTGGCGGATTATTATCCGAAGGAACAAATCGTGACTTTTGATCTCAAAGATCACTTGTACATGGGATTGATATTAAAGGAAAAGGATTTTAGGGACGCGCTTAAAAACCTGGACTTCGAAGGATACAGAAATAAAGTTGTGGCACTTACGTGTTCAACAGATGCAATTATTCCTGCATGGGCTTATATGCTTGTTGTGTCTTATCTGCAGCCAGTGACCAAAGATGTGATAATGGGCAACGAAAAAGAGGTAAGAAAAACAATTTTTATCAAAAACATTGCGAACATCAACATTGGTGAGTTTTCTGATCAACGAATTGTTGTAAAGGGTTGCGGTGAGGTACCCATCGAAGAATTTGCCTACATGGAAATTACAAAACTCCTGCGACCGGTTGCGAAGACAATTATGTATGGAGAGCCTTGCAGCACTGTTCCGATCTATAAAAAAAGCAATCGCGGAATTCACTGATTATGCTGAGTTCGCGGAATCGGAGTTATTATCCGCACAATCCGCCATTAAAACCAGCCTCTCTTCCTAAATGCCCACAGCATCCAAACAGGAATGATCAACATGAGTGCAACGGCAGTAAAGAACCCCCATGGCTGATGGAAGAAGTTTACATTCTTATCGAAATTCATTCCAAAGATTCCGCCAATCACGGTGGCTGGTGCCAGCAGGCAGGTTACGATGGCCATCACCTTCATTACTTCATTCATGCGAAGGTTAACATTGTTGATATAAAGGTCCTGCATGCTCACCATAATATCGCGATAGTTTTCGCTCAGATCATACGCCTGGATAATGTGGTCGTATACGTCTTTGAAATATTTTGTAGTACGATCATCAAGAAGCTCACTTTCGCTGCGCTGAATGCTGCTCAGAATATCGCGCACTGGAGCGATGTTTCGCTTTAATACGATGAGTTCTTTGCGCAATTGGGTAATCTTTGCAAGCGACTGCGTATTGCTACTCCGGATGACCTCCTCCTCCAATAGTTCAATTCGCTCTCCCAATTTCTCCATTACCAAAAAATAATTGTCGACGATTTGATCCAGCATAGAATAACATAAATAATCTGCGCTGCTCTGGCGAATTTTACTGTTCGACATTCGTATCTTATTCCTGAGTTGGTCGAACACGTCCCGAGTTGCATCCTCCTGGAAGCTGATCACAAAATCTTTTCCCAGGGCAATGCTTACTTGTTCCTGTTCGACCGTTTTGCTTTCTTCATTGTAATAAAGCATGTTCAGCAAACAGAACAAGATACCTTCAACCTCATCCATTTTTGGGCGCTGGTTGATGCTCAAAATATCCTCCATCAACAGCGGGTGAATACCAAAGTGATTACAAACCGCCTCAATGTCCGCCTTTCGTAAGCCATCAATGTTGATCCAACAAATCCTGTTATTTTCTTTGTGTGTTAATAGCTCCTGTACATTATCAAAATGGCGCTCCTCGATCGTTTCGTTGTTGTAAGCAAAAACAAAAACTGATACCTGCTGAGCTTCCTCCCTTTGCGGAACCACCGTCGGATTTACACTTAGGATTTCTTTTGTTCGCTGTGTTCCAAAGAGAGTCGGCAAAACCAGGTACCGCAAATACTTGCCCGGCTTAATATCTGGCATGTTCATGGCAGAAAGATAGCAAAAGATTGGCTGCGGTTAAAAGATCAAGCTAATGCAGGCTGTTAAAATAATTGATCGCATTTTCAAAATCAGAATCAGTTTTTCCTGAAATATTGTTGTTCTTTAGGTAATCGAACATCTGCGATTTTTTATCTGGCAACAGATCCGGGAGGTCGCGTATTTTCTTGATCTCGTTGAAATCTTCTTTGTATAAGATGTAATAGTGCGCAGAGTTGGAAATCGATTGTTCAATTGTAGCGGAACCGTAGGGTTTATTCTCGGTCATATGTTTTCTTATTTGTTTAAACAACATCGCATCTCCCTCTGCCAACAACAGATACCAGCCATGAACCGGCGAGCGGCCGTCAATAAATTCTCCGTTGATAAAATTGAATATTTTTTGTGCGGCTGTGTCAAACAAAATAATCCTTTGGATACGCGTTGTTGCAATCATCTCCACGCCGCTTAGGTTTTGATAATGCACCTCATTTTCATACAGGTCCAATTTTAAAAGAATGCCTGCATACTGTGTTTCCACTCCGTTCAACACCACATTGCCCTTCATCCACTCGTCTCTGAAATAAGGACTACCGTCAACAAGCTGTTTGAACTTTACAAACACAATTGGTTCGCCGCTCACTACCGTAAAAAAATTCGGTGATATTGCGCTTGCAGTACCTGCAGTTACGTCAACGGTTTTTTGTCCATATAAAGGAACTGCATAAACACAAGCTAAAATCCAAAAGAGGAATTTCATATTTGTTTTACTTAGAATTTATCGGCAACATTAACGGCATTGGGTTTGTAAACTAATACAGTAAATATTTTTTTAAAACAAATTAGAGCCTATGAAAAAGATACTAATTATAGTGATTACGCTGCTTGGCTTTTCAATATTGAAGGCCGATGCGCAGTACGTGAAGACGAGACCTGGAGTCAGTGTGAGTGTTTCTGTTGGAGCTCCTGGGCCTGCTCCTTATCGGGGCGCCGTTTGGATTGGCCCGGAATGGGCGTGGCGAAGTGGTCGTTACGTTGAAGTCCCTGGATATTGGGGAAACCCCGGTCGTCACCGCGGATGGGCATACGGTCACTGGAAACATGCTCGCAAGGGCTATAAGTGGGTTCCGGGTTATTGGAAATAAAGCTTCTCGATAAAGTTTAAAACCTTCCGCTCGGAGGGTTTTAAGCTTTTAAGGTTCAGTGCTCACTGATAGCTTTTTTCGCTAAATCAAGTTATTTGTTTTGCAAAACAAAGACTATTCTCAATGCCTGTGTACTGTCCATAATTTGGAATAGGCTTGTATCCTCGCTTCTCGTAAAGCATGATCGCTTCGTGCTGTCTTTTTCCTGTTTCCAATATGCATTTGTTGCACCCTAATTCAGCAGCCCATGTTTCTAATTCATTCAAAATTCTGGATGCAATTCCTTTACCGCGTTGTTCCGGTAAAGTGTACATGCGCTTAATCTCCATTGTGCCGGAAGAAAATGGTTTGATGGTGCCGCACCCCATTGCCTTACCATCGTCGAATGCAGCAACCACATATTTGATCTTGTCGATCTTGTTGAACTGCGCATAAAACGAATGTTCATTTCCGTCCCGTTGGGCCAGGTCAGCATCGAGGCGTTTCACCAGTTCAATAAAATCCGCGTTATCTGAGTTGGTCCTTATTAATTCCAGCACTCCACTCTAATTAATCGACTGCAGATCGAGATCAACATTCTTAGGATTGCCTTCTATTTTCAACACAAGAGGGAACGAAGGGTTATTTAATATCCAGAAGCGAGTACTACCGCTTTCAGATTCCAACAGAATGGCGTCAAGTGTCTTTCCCCCTAGTTTTAGTAATTGCTGTTCGGAAGGTGCTTTCACCAAATAGGTTTGCCCATCAAGAGTCGCTTTCTTTTCTTTTTGTATCGCGTCCCATTGGAACTTTGATAAGGTTAGCACATTCTGGTCGTCGGGCAATTCGGTGTCTAACCCAGCTGCAGGCTCATCCCAATATGCATTCGTTGCCTTCGCCAGGGAA
>VBAU01000003.1:0-4099 GCA_005883855.1 Bacteroidota bacterium | reverse complement strand
CACTCCGGAAATTTCCCAACCCAGTTTGAGATAGTCTGCGGATGCAGAATCAATCGAAACAAAAAAATCAAGATCCTGTCCATTCACGTGTACCACGTAAGCCAATTTCGATCCTTGTTTAATAACGGGAACTAACCTGTCCTGGGCAAATGCGGAGAGGGACACCAGGATGGAAAGCGCTGAAAAAAAATTTTTCATGGTTAATTGTTTTCCTTAAGGTACGTTGATCCTAGAGTTTCCCGTACAATTTTCTCAGTTTCTCTCTTGTCATCACAGACTCCCAATTTTTTCCCAACGCGTTTTCCCAGAGCGGCTTCATGCCGAGTGACACATTGATCATGGTGTTGAACTGATCCTCGCTCAAACCGTTTGTAATGTTCTGCGGAATTCCGATCTTATTTTTTGCAACCATCCCTTTGAATTCTTTTACTCCTTCAGGATAGAATTCTTCTAGTTTGTCAAAAACAATACAGTTTCCGATGCCATGCTTGGTGCCCAGCAAATAACTCAGCCCATAACTAACGGCGTGTGCAACACCTACCTGGCTATAAGCGATGCTCATACCGCCGGCATAAGAAGCCATCATTAGCTGGTCGTCGCTTTCATCATTCCATTCCTGTTTCTCCACAAACACTTTTCTGCAAAGCTCCAGGGCTTTTTCTCCATAACTTTTGCTGAATTCATTAAGATAAGTTCCGTTCAAACTTTCAATACAATGAATATAACAGTCCATGCCTGTGTAGAACCGTTGGTTGACCGGCGCGTTAGCGGTTAGTTCAGGATCCAGGACGATTTGGTCAAACGGCGTGAAGTCAGAATTCATTCCCAATTTTTTTGTCGGCCCTGTGAGCACGCAGGTGCGACTGACTTCTGCTCCTGTTCCACTAAGAGTGGGAATACCAACTTTATAAACTCCCGGTGATTTTACCAGGTCCCAACCCTGGTAGTCTGCAGAGGAACCAGGATTTGTCATCATCAATGAAATAGCCTTCGCCAGATCCATCGTGGAGCCACCACCGATACCAACGAGCCCACTTATTTTTCCGAACTCGTCCTTGAGTTGGTTTGCCAAATGATCTACCTGCGATGTCTTGGGCTCATTTGTAACATCCGCAAATACAATTTTGTCATTTCCTCTTAATGGAATGCGGTTGATAAGAGCACTATTTGTAAAAAAATGATCAACTAAAAAAATCATTGGGCTACTATCGCGTCGGTGCGGAGCAATGATCTCGTCCAACTGGTCGAAACTTCCACGGCCATAAATTACAAAGCCCACCATTTTAAAATTTCTAAACTTCATGAAAGGAATTTTAGATCGTTGCGAAGGTAGGTAATTGAAAAAATCGTAACTTGAAAAGGAGGTTGTACTATGTGGAAGCGATTATCAGCGGTCCTTTTCCTTTCTTTTAGCACTTGTTTTCTTTGTGCGCAAAGAGTTTTGTATTCTCCTTTTATTAGCTCCCAACCTGAAACTCGATTCGAGGTTATTGGTAAAGCCGGCGACTATTATTGGATTCAGAAGAGTCGAAGAAAGATCAACACTAAAATGTCAGCAGACCCATGGGTCAATGACAAGGGACTCAGTCTCGAGATTTATGACGAGAGGATGAACTCCGTAAGGTCAATCCCCTCTTCCATTTCAGCTAACATGATCAAAGAGTATTTCATTGCCGGGGAACAATGCCTCGATCAGTTACTTATTCTTTCCGGTGACCAAAGGATAATCGCATTGTTAAATCGTTATGCGGCAGACGGAAGCACGATTGAAAAAGTAGACACAGTCGGCAATTTCCCAAGGCGTATGAAATGTGAAGACTTTTTGCTGGTTCGTTCCCAGGATAAAAGCAAAATACTTCTTTTAGGGTTTGAAGCGGTTCCGGAGTCGCCGCCAAAAATGCATGCATTCCTGTTCGATAAGAACTGGAACGTAATTACAAAAACAGTTTATTCAAATCCTAACATAAGCAAGCCAATGGTTCAGTATGACATGATAGATTACCCGGTGGAAGATTACAGCAGTGCCCCGATAAAAGTGGGCAATGACGGACAATGGCTGATGACTGTGCCATCGAATACAAATCGCAATTATTTGCTGGTTCATTTCAGGGGCCTGGACGAAAGTCTTACATGCAAGGAAATAAAATTGCCTTCAATGGCCATTGAAGAAACCGGTCTCTATCTAAATAATGGAAAACAAGAAGGTTCTGTTGGGATACTATCAAGGGTTCGCGTTTCCGCCGTTAAAAACGTAAGGGTTGCAAATTATTCGCTCACTGACTGCCAGTTTGTTTCCGACACCTCGTATTCATTCAATACTCTTGCCGCTAGCAAGGTGAAGAATGAAAATATGTTTGAAGAATATTTCATGACGGTGCCCGGGAAGGGATTTCTTTTCTTGAAAGAATATGGCAAGATGTTTTCGTCTGAATTGGAGAATGAAGACATCACGAGTGGCGATGAGGTTGCTGAAATAAAAAAGGCGGGTGATGATCCTAATTCGAGGTTCATGAACAAAAATGACTACACGCGGTATAACAATCTTGCGGGCACTCGAAACAATTTCGATCGGGGGGATCTGACGTTTTACTATTTGCCGGCCAAATCGAATGATAGTTGTTGGAGTGGCATTATCAATAAGCAACAGGTAACCGAACTAGGATCTTCTTACCTCTCATATGTTTTTCTGCCCAGGAGGGATAAGCTTTTTTTCCTCTACAATAGCTTTTATAAAAACAGGGATCAATATAGCAGCGCCACAGTCCTGGATGAAAGGGGCAATGCCCTGAACGAAGGAGTGGAATACTGGAAAATAAGCAATACGCTGGTCTTTCAAAGAGCGCGGCAGATCTCCGAAAATGAATTGGCTATTCCTTATGAAAAAAATTCGCGAAACGGATTCGCAATTATCCGCTTATGGTGATCCGTCACTTCCACGCGGATCGCATCTCCCAAACCTTTACTGATTCAAATTTGGTTGCACCGCCATCGCTGAATAACTCTATCTTATTATCCTTTCGTTCAGGAAAAATTTGCGCAGTCATTACAGTTGTGCCATCATTTGCGAAGACCTCTATGATACTGTTATCGAAAAATATTTGAAGCTTTATTTTATGGTTGATTGTTGAAAGTGGGACTTCGTATCGTGAAAGAGTTGGATACTTACTATTAAAGGAAGCATCGCCAACTCCGGCTCGATTGATGAATAAGTTTTCATTGTGAGCATCATAACCGATGACGAAAGCATTCCCATTTCCTGCAGCCAGTCGCACCCCGGTAGCGGAATTTTTTCCGGGCTCAAAAGTTACTTGCATTTCCAATTGTTGCCCCTTGACAGGTAGTTCCTTTTTGTTTGTCACGACCATGTTACTAAGGACAAATGGATTTGTTCGCAATGATTTTAATGCGGGGATTGGTTGCTGAATTAAGATCCATTCCGAACCGACTTTTCTTACACTTAAGTTGCGCGGCAAGGCCATCGCACTTTTCCAGGGGAATGTGGGAATATCATTTGCATACGTCCAGTTGTTGGCCCAGCCAAGTAATACCGGCGATTGATTTGTCGGGAGATTATATGTGACCGCAGCATAGTAGTCAGGCCCGAAATCGGGCCGATAAGTTTTTTCGACCGGATTTTCATTGTGGAACGCCTTACCGTCGAACTCACCAACGAAATATTGCATGGTGGTTTGCTGCGAGTTGATCAATATCCACTTCTTTTTTCCTCCGGCATTTTCAATAGGGACTTGTAACAGGTCGGGGCATTCCCAAATATTTTCTACATCTCCGGCGGGACCAAAATCACTTAGGTAAGTCCATCGTTTCAAATTGGGTGACGAATAAAATTGAACCTTGTGTTCGTGCGGAAGAACGACAGCCATGATCCATTTTTTATCTTTTTCGAACCAGAAAACCTTTGGATCACGGAAGTCCTTTTTATGAATGTCCAGCACAGGATTGCCGGAATATTTTGTCCAGGTCCTTCCCTTGTCGAGACTATAGGCTATATGTTGCTCTTGCCTGTAATCATCCGGGTTGGTTGCATCGGCAATAATGTGAGCGGTGTAAATAGCAACCATCGGAATTTGTCCGGGTTTTT
>VBAU01000002.1 GCA_005883855.1 Bacteroidota bacterium | reverse complement strand
TGCGTGCTTAAACCGCGGTAAACCTGCAGTCGATCCACTCAAACCATTTCCTGCGTCGCGAAGACCAAACTTTTTCCAATCAGGAACCGGGCCCTCGAGAATTTTAGCGCCATTGGTCAAGCCTTTAATTGAGATGGCTGCAAACATTCCCGGTTCATTAAAGACATCCGGTTTATTTCTCACCGACATGTGAGATATCGCTCCTGTTCCTTCTAAACAAAACATTCCCGCGCCACTACCACCCAATGGAAAAGCGATCCTGCTCAAATACTCGCCACTGTATGAACCGTTATATTCATGTTTGGCCACTTCATGTATTTGTTGCTGATTGCTGTCAACGGCATCTACCATTTGCTCATCGGCGATCAAAGATGAAGGCATAAATCCGGCAGTAACGCTGCCGATCCCAAGATCCTTGAGAAATTTTCTCCGGTTAGTTGAAGACATGTGAATGGTTTTAGCAAGAAGGAATTCAGAAAAGACGTTGTCAATTCTCCCTACAAATTAGGAACAAATTCATGAAAAGGATTGCGAAAGTAGGTGCCGAAGCAAATGTGGTAAAATCGAGTGGAGATCAAATAAGAAATTTTTCAGAAAGTGTCGGAACAAACATTAACCGCGCGGCGACATGACCAAAACTGCAGCGCCCTGAATTTTTCCGTTTCTGAGAGCGAGCAGCGCCTCATTTGCCTGGTGTAAGGGAAAAGTTTGTGTTTCGGTTTTTATCGGAATCTGTGGAGCTATCTTCAAAAATTGCTCTCCATCTTTTCTTGTAAGATTTGCGACGGACCGAATCATTCTTTCTTCCCATAAAATGCTGTACGGGAACGAAGGAATATCGCTCATGTGAATACCGCCACAGACAACGACACCGCCTTTATCCAAATCGAGCAAAGCTTTGGGAACGAGATTTCCAGCCGGCGCAAAAATGATTGCAGCATCCAACTTTTCCGGTGGCGCTTCCGACGAATTTCCTGCCCACGTTGCACCAAGTTTTCGGGCAAAGGTCTGTGCATTTGCATCGCCCTCCCTGGTGAATGCAAAAATCTTTTTACCCTGGAATATCGCGAGTTGAATAAGAATGTGAGCGGCCGCACCAAATCCATATATGCCGAGATTAGTTACGTGCTCACCAATCATGGTGTAAGAACGGTAGCCAATCAATCCCGCACAAAGTAACGGGCTGCCTGATGCATTTGCATATTGCCCGGGGATGGGGAAACAATATTTCTCATAGGCGACCGTGTATTCAGCATAGCCTCCATCTATGGTGTAACCAGTGAACAAGGCATTTTCACATAGATTCTCCTTCTCGCTTTTACAATACCTGCATTTGCCGCAGGTGTAACCAAGCCACGGGATACCTGTTACATCTCCTTCCCGAAGGTTGGATACCGCTGCACCCTTTTTTACAACAACACCTACGATTTCGTGGCCGATAATAAGGGGAAGTTTTGGTTTGCTCAGCTCACCGTCTACAATGTGAAGGTCCGTTCGACAAACACCGCATGCAATTATTCGCACAAGCACCTGCCGATCCTTGGGTAATGGTAATGGGACTGTTTTTAACACCAGGGGCTTTCCCGGCTGTTCAAGCACCATGGCTTGCATGGTATCGGGCAAATGCATATGAGGTCAAAATTAGAAAATGGCTTTTTATATCGTTTACTCTTTTCAATGGATGATATTAACAAAGAGAAAAGGCCCTGTCGGCGTTGCAGCTACAAAGCGGAGTTGGTCCCTCTATGTTTAACAAAAAGACTAAGTTCAGATAACCGCGGCAGAATACCTTTGTAGGCATCTTATCACGACTTATGAAGAAAAGCTTACTTCTCGTAGTGAATACCCTTGCCTTTCTTTTTTTGTTCGCCCAACAAAAATTCTCTTCAATCGAAAAGTTTACCGTGAGCGGTACCATCAAATCAAAGCTAAAAGGTGAAACGCTCATTGGTGTTAGTATTCGCACGGGGAATTATGGCACGATCAGCAACGATTATGGTTTTTATTCACTCACTCTTGAAAAGGGTGATTACACGGTAGAGTTCAGTGCCCTTGGAATGCAAACCAAGACGGAAACTATCGTTTTAGATAGGAACATCACATTGAATGTTTTTCTTGATGATGAAATAAAAACCATTGACTCAGTCATTGTCACTTCACAATCGAAGTCTAGGAGCATCAGCAGTCCTCAAATGGGCGTCGAAAAATTGTCGGTAAAGGAGTTGAAGAACATCCCTGTGCTGTTTGGCGAAAACGATATTCTCAAAACAATTCAGCTGTTGCCCGGCATAAAGTCAGCGGGCGAAGGTAATAGCGGGTTCTATGTTCGTGGGGGAGCGAGTGATCAAAACCTCATCCTGCTGGACGAAGCACCGGTTTACAACGCATCTCACCTCCTTGGTTTCTTTTCAACTTTCAATTCTGACGCAATAAAAGATATGACTGTGTACAAGGCGGGCATGCCGGCCCAGTACGGGGGCAGACTGTCGTCTGTGCTCGATATAAAAATGAATGATGGCAATAACCAGGACTTCGGTGTGAGCGGAGGCATCGGCCTAATCTCGACAAAATTGAACCTGGAGGGACCTCTTCAAAAAGACAGATCATCATTTTTAGTAACGGGGAGGCGCACCTACGCCGATGTATTCTTAAAACTTTCCCATGATTCTTCGATCAGACAAAACAGACTTTATTTCTATGACCTCAATGCAAAACTAAATTACCAGTTAGGCGATAAAGACCGACTTTATCTGTCGGGCTACTTTGGCAAAGATGTTTTGGGAGTTGGCAAAACCTTTGGCATTGACTGGGGCAACAATACGGCTACACTTCGCTGGAATCACATCTTTAGCCGAAAACTTTTTTCGAACACTTCACTCATCTACAGCGACTATGATTATAAGATCTCCATTCAAAGTGGCGGCGATAACTTTGACATTATTTCAAAGATCAGGGACTATAACCTGAAATTCGAAGGTCAATGGTATGCCGATAGCAGGAACAGTATCCGGTTCGGCGTCAATACAATCTTTCATACAATAACTCCCGGAGAGATCATAGTTCATGAGTCGATCAGTGTAAATCCAACGGCTCTTCAAAAACGGTACTCTTCAGAGAACGCAGTTTATGCAACAAACACCTCGCGCCTTTCGGATAAAATAAATCTGACTTATGGATTGAGATTATCAACTTTTTCAGTCCTAGGAAAGGGAGATTTCTACAATATCGATGAAAGCGGAAAGGTGACGGATACGATGAGTTACAAAAGCGGGGAAGTAGTGAAGACCTGGATCAACCCGGAACCACGATTAGCTGCCAGTTATATTTTTAACAGCGATCAGTCTATAAAGGCTTCCTATGTTCGCAACGTTCAAAATCTTCACCTCATCTCAAACTCCACCTCGGCAAATCCTACGGATAAATGGATTGCGAATACAAATAACATCAAACCCGAAATTTCTGACCAGGTGTCGCTGGGTTATTATCAGAATTTTTTTCACGACAAGCTTGAGCTGAGCGTGGAAGCATATTACAAAGCGCTCCAAAACCAGATCGATTACCGTGATGGCGCCGACATCTTTGCCAACAGTGATGCAATAGAGTCGGAATTACTGTTTGGCACAGGCAGAGCTTATGGCATCGAATGGCTGTTAAAAAAGAAAGCAGGTAAACTCACAGGTTGGGTCGCCTATACGTTATCAAAAACGGAAAAAAAGATCGATGGAATAAACAATGATCAATGGTATCCTGCAAGACAGGATAGAACACATGAGATAGCCATCGTCGGTTCCTACCAGCTAAATGCGAAGTGGGTACTTTCGGCCAACTGGATTTTCTATACGGGTGAGGCTGTAACTTTTCCAGCGGGTAAGTATCGCATCAATGATCAAACGGTTTTTTATTACACAGAACGGAATGGTTACCGCATGCCGAACTATCACCGTCTCGACCTGGGCGCCACATGGACATTAAAACAGAAAAAGCGCTGGTCATCCGAACTCGTGTTTAGTTTATACAATGCTTATGGAAGGGAGAATGCATATACAATCACCTTCCGGGATAGTAAAGATGATCCCGAAAAGACAGAAGTCGTTCGGTATGCTCTATTCAAGTTCATCCCTTCGGTCAGTTACAACTTTAAATTCTAGCGCTTATGAAAGCTTATTCTCAAAACCGATCATCCAGCTTCCTAAAACTGATCATTGCATTCTTCACCGTCCTCATATCATCGTGCGAAAAGGTTATTCATCTCGATCTCAATACGGCCGAAAAAAAATATGTGATCGAAGCAACGGTAACTGATCAACCAGGTACTGCAGAAGTCCTGCTATCGCAAACAAAAAACTTCGATGACAATAATCAATTCATTGGAGTAAGCGGCGCCGTAATCACCGTGAAGGAAGAAGGAGGATTGTTGACGACGTTTACGGAAATTTCGCCCGGTCGCTATGAAGCGCCTGTCCTGGCAGGAACCGGTGGAAAATCATATGATCTCAGCATAAATGTTGCAGGAAATGCTTTTACCGCGACGTCAACGATGCCGGCCAGGGTAAACCTGGACAGTGTTTACACAACCGATGAGCTCATTTTTACCGACACTCGCAAAATCGTAAACGTCGTATTCCAGGACCCTGCGCGGCGAGGGAATAACTATCGCTTTATTCAATATGTAAATAATCTAAAAGAGAAGCAGCTCTTTATACAGAACGATGATTATACAGATGGCCGGTTGAACATTACCAAACTCTATTACTTTGCGGATGACAAAAGCGACAGCACAATTATCAAATCCGGCGACAGCCTGAGAGTAGATATGTTATGTATTGATCCAAATGTTTACAAATATTGGT
>VBAU01000001.1 GCA_005883855.1 Bacteroidota bacterium | reverse complement strand
TTGGGCTTTAAAGAATACACGAAGCAATTTGACCTGAGTTCTTTGCAGTTTAGAAAAACATCGGATAGCCTTTACCAAAATAACCAGCAGATGAGGAATATGAGGCAGCTGAATTATGCAATAGACTCGATAAAAAGAGACCTGCTCAAAATAAAATCGAGTACAAAAAAAGAAGGATTGGCTTTTTTTCCATTTGCAGCCTATTTGGATACTGGCTGGAAGACACCTGATACGGCTCAATTCAAAAAGGCAAACAGGTTCGACTCAGTCCTACCCGATTCCCTAAGAGCCTTTATCAATTCAAAAGCTTATCAGCAGACCCTTTCAGCAAAGTCTGTGAATGATCGCTTGGTGGTGGAATACGAAAGCAAGGAAAGAGATCTTCGGCTTCACCAGATCGAGTGGCACCGGAAGATTGCTTTGGCTGCAGCCTGCCTCGTATTGTTTTTAATTGGTGCTCCGTTGGGCTCTATCATTCGAAAAGGTGGGTTGGGCACGCCTTTGATATTTGCCATCATCTTCTTTATGATCTTTTATTTTTTAAGTAACACCGGCCAAAAATTTGCAAAGGAAGGAGCGATGAGTCCATTTATGGGAATGTGGCTTTCAACTTTCGTGCTTGTTCCGGTCGGCATCTTTCTCACCTATAAAGCTCTGAAGGATTCCCAGCTGTTTAATAAAGAATTCTATTTCAGGGTGAAGACCAACCTAGGCAAAATGATCAGAAAGGCGCAGCACTCATCTGCAGTTCCCCAAGGGGAAATTAAATAACTTGCCTTTGTTGAAAACACAGCATCAAAACCTCAGCATTCAAAAATGGGTGGCGGCCATTTCCGTGATCTTACTTGTCATAAAGTTCATTGCCTATTATCTTACCCGGTCAGTCGCCGTTCTTACCGATGCATTGGAGAGTATCGTGAACGTTGCCGCAGGCTTCATTGGTTTGTATAGCTTATTTATAGCTGCAAAACCACGCGACATCAATCATCCATACGGCCACGGGAAAGCTGAATTTCTTTCTGCGGCGGTTGAGGGCACACTGATTCTTTCAGCGGGTGCAATAATCATTTACAAAGCAGTCCAGCATTTGATTTTTCCCATTGCCATCACTAGCATCGATCAGGGAATATTATTAGTCGGCGCCACGGCTGTGATTAACCTGGCCGTCGGTCTAGTCGGTGTAAGATTTGGAAAAAGAAATCGGTCACTGGCACTAATAGCAAGCGGTCGTCATCTCATTTCAGATTCCTATTCAACATTTGGAATTATTGTCGGCCTGCTGTTGATCTTGTTCACAAAATTGTTTTGGATCGATAGCGTGGTAGCTATCCTCTTCGGGCTGTTTATTATCTATACGGGTTACCGAATTATCCGAGGATCAATAGCAGGAATCATGGATGAAGCGGACGAGGAACTACTAACCCGCATGATACAGTTATTAAATTTAAACAGGAGAGAAAACTGGGTTGACCTTCACAATTTTCGCGTGATCAAATATGGGAGCGTTTTGCATGTGGACTGTCATTTGACAGTACCATGGTACCTGAATGTCCAGGAAGCGCATGCTGAAATTGAGGCCTTCGGTGCGTTGATCAGGAAGGAGTTTGGAGAATTGCTTGAACTTTTTGTACACTCCGATGGTTGTTTGTATGTGCAATGTCCCATTTGCATCAAACCCAACTGCCCGGTGCGCCATCATCCGTTTGAAAAAAGAATTGAATGGACACGAGAAAATACTTTACAGGATAAAAAACATCAATTATAAATTTGTTTCATGAGCACAAAGACCACCACATACTGGCAGAAAGACCAGCACTTCAAAAGTTACCACGGCAATCATGAAATAAAAATAGACGGGAAAAGAGAACACGGTTTTGGCGCCAAAGCCCTGTTGTTGTCGGCTGCCGCTGCATGCAGCGGTATTGACATTGTCGACATACTTAAGAAAATGCGGGTAGATTTTTCAGATCTTGAGATTGACGCGGAAGCGGAGCAAACCGAAGAACACCCAAGAGTGTTCAAGGATATTTTTATCACTTATAAGATCAAAACCGATAAGGCCAACGAGGAAAAAGTAAAAAAAGCGATCGAACTTTCTTTGGAAAAGTATTGCGGAGTATCCGCAATGCTGAAAAAGAATTCTCCAATACATTATAAATTGCACATCTTGTAACCTGCTATGCTATCAAGAAAGGCACAATATGCGTTTAGGGCTCTGACCCACCTGGTGGAGAAGTATGACCAGGGGCCTGTGCTTATTTCTGAGATCTCGAAAAAGAAGAAGATACCTCTGAAATTTCTGGAGAATATCCTGTTGGAACTAAAAAAGGCTGGTATCCTGGAAAGCAAAAAAGGAAAAGGCGGAGGCTATTATATCAAAAATCACCCCTCAAAAACCCATATGGCTAATGTGATCCGAATTGTGGACGGACCTATAGCTATGCTGCCGTGTGTGAGCCTCTATTTTTACGAACGATGCAAAAACTGCAATGAGGAGTATTGCGCCTTGCACGATACCATGATACTCGTACGGGATGCCACTTTAGGCATTCTTGAGCATCGAACTTTGCAGGATCTTACCAACTGATAGTAAAGTTACTAACGATTGTTTCCCGAAAGAATTCATAATGAAGTCCACCTACTTGGTAGGGTATTGTTTTTAGTGTAATTTCGAAGTTCATTTTATAATAAAAATTGACAATTATGGCACTTCGTCTCGGAGATTTAGCTCCGAATTTTCTCGGCCGAATTTATAAGGGCGGAAATGAGACTAAGTAAAACCGACATACAAAAAATCGAAAATGCGTCCTTAAATGAAGGACTGGAAATGGTAAGCGATCTGTTTCCGGGCCAAGTTGTTTTTTCATCGTCACTGGGGCAGGAAGACCAGGTGATCACGGATGCTATTTTTAAAAACAATTTGCCAATAAAAATATTCACGCTCGATACCGGCAGACTGTTCGGTGAGGCCTATGAATTACTGGAGCGAACTATTGCCAGGTATAAGAAAACTATACAGGTATATTTCCCGGATGCGAACGACGTAGAGGAATTTGTCACGTCAAAAGGCGTTAATAGCTTTTATGAATCGGTTGAAAACAGAAAACAGTGTTGCCATATACGCAAGGTGAAACCGCTTAATCGGGCACTGCAGGGTGCCAGCGTGTGGATCACTGGCCTGCGTGCAGAACAATCCGACAACCGAAAGGAAATGCCGATGATCGAATGGCTTGAAGATAAGCAGTTGTATAAGTTCAATCCTTTATTGCGTTGGACGTATGCAGATGTGCTGGATTACATAAAGGAGTTTTATGTGCCTTACAATCCTTTGCATGATAAGGGTTTTATCAGCATCGGTTGCGCACCATGTACAAAAGCGATTGAGCCAGGCGAGGATCCAAGGGCTGGCAGATGGTGGTGGGAAACATCGCAAAAGGAGTGTGGCCTGCATGTGCAGGCTCCCGCAACTACGAAATAATTTTCTAAACCCTCAAACTGATTGTTTAATAATATGAGTGAATATCGACTGGACTATCTGGAGCAACTTGAAACAGAAAGCATACATATATTTCGCGAAATAGCTGCACAGTTTGAGCGGCCCGTGCTGTTGTTCAGCGGCGGAAAAGATTCTATTACGCTCGTACATCTCGCTCGCAAGGCATTTGCCCCTGGCAAAATTCCTTTCCCTCTCGTGCATATCGATACCGGCCATAATTTTCCCGAAGCATTAGAATTTCGTGACCGGCTCGTGGATCAAATTGGAGCAAACTTAATTGTTCGCAAGGTGGAGCAAACAATTAAGGCAAGGAACCTGACGGAACCTAAGGGAAAATTTGCGAGTCGCAACTGGTTACAAACTTATACTTTGCTTGATACGATTGAGGAGTTAAAGTGCGATGCCTGTATCGGCGGTGGAAGACGAGATGAGGAAAAGGCGAGAGCTAAAGAAAGAATTTTTTCAGTGAGAGATGAGTTTGGCCAGTGGAATCCAAAACTGCAAAGACCAGAGTTATGGAGTACTTACAATGGTCGTATTCACAAAGGCGAAAATGTTCGTGCCTTCCCGATTAGCAACTGGACAGAACTGGACGTATGGAATTATATTAGAAAAGGGAACATTGCTCTGCCGTCAATTTATTTTGCTCACGAGCGCGAAGTGATAGAGCACGAGGGGCAGTTGGTAGCCGTGTCACCTTTTATTCGCATTGATGACACGGATGTTATTTTGAAAAAGAACGTTCGCTACCGAACAGTTGGTGACATGACTTGCACGGCTGCGGTAGAATCAAATGCGGTAACCTTAGATGAGGTAGTCAATGAGATAATTTTAACAAGGATCAGTGAAAGGGGAGAGACAAGAATTGATGATAAAGTTACTGAGGCGGCGATGGAAGACAGGAAGAAGGGTGGGTATTTCTAGGTGAATGGTCAATGGTGAATTGTGAATGTGAAGTGCGAGAATGTTATAAAATGTCTTTGGTAAAATGATTTTTTTGACTGCACCCCCGGAGGGCTTCAATTTTGGTCGGCAGCAAATCTCGTAGCGGGGTCGTAACAAGATGATAAGGATTCCGGAACGATGCAGTGAGTGACACAACAGGCGATGACAGTAGCAATGCAGGTGGTAAAATAAATAAGGTTGTAAACAATAAGGTAATCGATGGACATTTTAAGATTTATTACCGCGGGAAGTGTCGACGATGGCAAGAGTACTTTAATCGGCCGTTTGCTATACGATAGCAAGAATATTTTGATTGATCAACTCGAGCAGCTCGAAAGGCAGAGTAAGAACAAGGAGGCCGGTGGCATTGACCTGGCCTACCTAACCGATGGCCTGCGCGCGGAACGTGAGCAGGGAATTACCATTGATGTGGCCTATCGTTATTTTTCCACGCCAAAACGAAAATTCATCATTGCCGATGCACCGGGCCATGTGCAATACACCCGCAACATGATAACAGGTGCGTCCAATGCCAATCTCATAATTATTTTGATCGATGCGAGACAGGGTGTGGTGGAACAAACACGCAGGCATTCGATCATTGCATCGTTGCTCAACATCCCTCATGTGGTGATCGCTATTAACAAAATGGATCTTGTTGAATATTCACAGGATGTGTTCAATGACATTGTGATCGATTATGCCGAGGTATTGAAGTCATTGAATTTGCATGACGTTCATTATATCCCGGTTAGTGCTTTGAATGGCGACAATATCGTTGAGAAGTCCTCGAGAACGTAGAGATACAGCAAGAAGTAAATATTACCGACGCAAGATTCCCAGTGCAGTATGTAATTCGTCCTCAAACAGAGGAGCTGCATGACTATCGTGGATACGCCGGTAAAATTATCAGTGGCATCTATAAGAAAGGTGATAAAATAACCGTTTTTCCCTCAGGATTAAAAAGTACAATTAAATCGGTTGAGATTGGTGGGGCGCATGTTGATGAAGCTTTCGCCCAGCAAAGTGTGGTTATTCAACTTGAAGACGACATTGATGTTAGCCGCGGAGATGTGATCGTAAAAAATGACAATCAACCCAAGTTGAGCAATGAATTGGATGTTCTTCTTTGCTTGATGGACAATAAACCGCTGTTACCCGGGAATAAATATTACATGCAGCTGAATAGTCGTGTTGTAAGAAGTGTGGTGCGCGAGATCGAATACAAGCTGAATGTAAATACGCTGGAGAAAGAATATAACCCTTCTACTGTGGGGTTAAATGACATTGTGAAGGCCAAAATCAAAACGGCGTCAGAAATTCCTTATGACTCCTACACGGATCTAAGGACAAATGGAGGTGCGATCTTAATTGATGAAACCAGCAATGTGACCGTAGGAGCGTGTATGATTCAATAAAAGAACGATGAGGAAAAAAGAAAACATATGGATCGACGGTAAGGTTGTCATCGCAGGCGCTGGCCCGGGTGATCCCGAACTTATCACTCTTAAGTTACAAAAGCGGCTCAGCCAGGCTGATGTGATCATTACGGATCGACTGGTTAATCCTTCTATCATTGAAGAACACGCCAGAAAAAATGCCGAGGTTATTCTGACCGGTAAACAAGGATACCACGACGGTTCCATTTCGCAGGACGAAATTAATCAACTCATCGTTCGCTACGCGTTGGCGGGGAAAAAAGTGTTGCGATTGAAAGGTGGTGATGTAGCTTTTTTCAGTAACGTGCTCGACGAATTACGATGCCTGGCAGTAAATGAAATTGAGTTTGAAATAATCCCACGTGTTACCGCTGCATCAGGAGCATCTGGTTATGCTGGCATTCCTCTAACCGCGAGGGGTTTTTCAAGAGGAGTGCAAATACTCACCGTGCATAGATGCAGTCATTATACACCCGAAATGTGGAAGCAGCTGGCCAATTCGCAGGATACGCTTGTATTTTACATGGCGGCAAAAAACATCGATGCCCTCACTGCATTGTTACTTCGTTATACGCGCAAGCCAAATACTCCAATGGCTGTTATCGAACAGGCAACGACTGCTCACCAGCAGGTACATGTTACTACACTGAAGAATTGTGAGAAAGATTTTTCAGAGAAGAATTTTAGTTCACCGTCGCTGATTATCGTTGGAAAAGTGGTAAACCTGTACCAGCAATTCAATTGGTTTAAGAGCGGTGACAAAGGAAGTGTATTTAATGAGCTGCTCTTAGCCAAGTAATTTCCTTTTACACAACCTCTTTTTCTACTAGCACAGCTTGTTCCCGGTATTGCTTGGCAAAAGCAACAAAATCTTTCGCCTGCTGCAAATAACCCAATGCAAATTCTTCCGAAGGTTCCACCTGGTTTATTTGCATAACGGCTTCTTTGAAACTACCTGTGGTCGTATATAAGCCCTGTTGAGTAAAATGAGTGTCAAAATCTTTCAGGATGCCATGTTGAGTATTGCATTGAACTCCCTGTTGGAGTAACAGAGCTTTAGCAGAATTAATGAAGGCTGAGTAGGCATTGTAAATGGCATCGGCGTATGCTTTACCTTCAATGCCCTCCTGGCTCCATTGTATTTTTTCTTCAGCTTCAAGAATCAAGGTGGCCACAAGATCAATCATAACACCTGCACATTCTCCGACGCCAATGGCCGTAACATATTTATCTTCTTGTCCCCAATCGATGTAATCTTCAGCAAGAAGTGTTTCTAATGAAGCATGAGGTTTTAGCAATTCGTAAAAATATTTTCCTCCCAAACGGTGTGTGTATTGCAAATAGCTTTCACCGTTCTGGCGATTTTTTGTAAAGTCATCGAGCAGCGACCGCAATACATCCGGGCCGCGCTTGCTGGGAACCTTAATCACTTTGTCAGCAATGCTTCCGTTCCCACTACCCATCACGCCTCCACCGATCAGCACTTGCAACGCTGGAAGGACTTGCCCTTTAGCCTTCATCGAACTGCCGTGGAACCCAATCGACGCCATTCCATGTTGTCCGCAAGAGTTCATACAACCGCTGATCTTGATGGCAATATCCTTGTTGTACAGAAATTCGGGATACTCATCCTCGATCACTTCGGATAAAACTTTACTGATGCTGGTGCTGTTTGAAATACAGAGATTGCAGGTATCAGTACCTGGGCAAGCA
>VBAU01000205.1 GCA_005883855.1 Bacteroidota bacterium | reverse complement strand
CGGTTATTCTGTAAAGCCAGGTTCTGAATTTGCTCTTTCCTTCAAACTTTGAAAGGCCGGTAATTGCTTTTATAAATACTTCTTGTGTTAGGTCCTCTGCATCTTCAACGCTTCTTGTCATTTTTAGCGCAAGATTGTAAACAAAGCTCTGGTGTCTGACCACCAGACTTTGCAGAGCTTTTCTGTCACCATGGATAGACAATTTTATGAGGTCAGTATCGAATTGATCAGTATAATCTATTTGAAAGGGGTTATCCATTTTATGAAACAATTAAAAACAACGGTCTATTATCGTTAAGCGTATTACCTAAATCTGCCTTAATCCTCCATCAACGATTAATTCGTTGCCGACAATGTAGGATGAATCATCTGAGGCAAGAAATAAAACTGCTTTTGCAATTTCTTCTGGCTGTCCCCATCGCTTCAAGGGAATTTGACTCGTGATAGCCTCACCCGCAGCCTTTAAAATCTCTTCCGGTAATCCAATTTTCTTCCAAAGGGGTGTTGCGATTGCTCCCGGACTAATGGCATTCACCCTAATTCCTTTGCTGACCAATTCGGCAGATGCTACTCTCGCAATTGAACGCAATGCTGCTTTGCTTGCACTCAATAAACTGCTGCCACTAAAACCAATGCTGTTTAACCAGGATGTTGTGATAATTACGGTGGCGTTTTTATTTAGATAGGGAATGGCTCTTTGAAGTGAAAAGTAAGCCCCCTTGAAATTAATATTAATCATCTCATCAAAAAAAACTTCAGACGTCTCAGATATCGGGGCAAGTTTTGCTTGTGCAGCATTTATGAACAAGATGTCAATTCCGCCAAACTTTGACTTTGTTTCCGAAAACAGGTTATCTAAATCGGTCAGCTTGCAAACGTCTCCTTGAACTGCGTAGCTGTTAGTACCAAGTTCCTTAACGGCTTCATTAAGAGTTTGTATATACCTTCCAAAAATTACAACTTTCGCCCCATTAGCTAAAAATTCTTTGGCTGTCGCTAAACCAATTCCGCTGCTACCGCCAGTTATTACGGCTACTTTGTTTTTCAATTTGTCCATTTTAAACAATTTAATTGGTAACGACATTGTTACCTCTAGTTGGACAATAAACAAGTAGTGATGTTACAAAAGTCGTTAACGCCGAATTTATGTCGCCCTGGATGGCTTCTATGGGTAGCTAGTGAGTCAACCAATGGCCTCTCAACAGGCAACTGCTTCACTGTTAGTTACGTTATCTCGTCACAAAGGTAAATAGCAGACAAAATATTGGGAATGCCGTTTCGGTTCACAATACCTCGACGATGCACCATACTGCGTTTTTTGATGCCGTAAGCCGATTGGCGGTGCTGTAGCGGGTCTTTAAAAAACATTACTTAAAAACTACAAGATGAAGAACATTAGTCGAAAGACATTTATTCAAACGACCAGTCTTGCCGCAACAGGCATGTTCATTACGCCTGGCTTTATGTCACAACCAAATACTCTCAAAATAAAAGCTCTTGCCTTTGATGCATTCGCAATATTTGATCCAAGGCCAATATTCAAAACGGTTGAAGCACTGTTTCCGGATCAAGGAAAACAATTAACACAAATCTGGCAGCATAAACAATTTAGTTACCAATGGTTAAGACTCCTGGGCAACAAGTATAAAAACTTTTGGGATATTACAAAGGATGCTCTTAACGTTGCTTTTGTACAATGCGGGATCAATGATAAAGAAAAGGAAAAAGCCTTGATAATGGCAAAGTATGAGAACATATCTGTTTGGCCCGATGTTACGCAAGCGCTCCGGCAAATAAAACAGGAAAACATAACGGTTTGTCTTCTTTCGAACATGACAGCAAAAATGTTGCATCGAGGAATTGAAAATGCGAGTCTGAATAAATATTTTGATTTTGTAATTAGCACAGATGAAAGAGAAACATATAAACCCAGTCCAAAGGCTTATCAGGTGGCAGTCGAGAAACTAAGAATTCGGAAGGAAGAAATTCTGTTTGTGCCGTTTGCTGGCTGGGACTTGGCGGGAGCGAAATGGTTTGGTTATCCGACTTTTTGGTTGAATCGATTAAATTCTTCACCGGAAATGCTCGACGCCGAGCCCGATGGTCAGGGAAATAACCTGGATGAACTTTTGGAATTTGTAAGAAAATACAACCGGAAGCATTAAGCTGGATGAATAGTTGGTCAAAAGACAGTAGGCTAAGAAAATACGTGCGAGACTCGCTCCCTAATTAAGTATGCAAGAACAAAAATATTATGAAAAATAAACGCAGACAATTTCTAAAACAAACTGCTCTTTCAGCGCTCGGTGCGGGTGGTATGTTGAAAGGACTTGCTGGAATAAGCGAACAGATTTTTTCAAATTCAAAGATGGAACGAGGAAATCCTGATGATTCCCATCTCAGCGTTATTGGTTTATATGGTGACTGGGCCGCCGGGCTGCATGAAAATACCCTGCCTTCTTTTTCTTTTAGAAGAGAAGGATGGAAGAATGTTGACAAATGGAGACCAGTTGCATCGAAGCGGGTTAAGGAACGAATGTCAATTCCTGATATTGGCAAAGCGCCCCGCTTAACCGTAATCAAACAATTTGTTTACGATGGCTTGCATATTCAGGAACTGAGTTGGCAATTGCCTTATGGCCGGGCGACGGAAGCGCTGTTGCTCAAGCCTGAAAATGTCACTGGTAAACTACCGGCCATCCTCGCCTTTCACGATCATGGAGGCAACAAATATTTCGGCACACGAAAAATTACAAAGACATCAGATCAACAACATCCGCTGATGATAGCTCACCAGAAAGAATATTATGAGGGTTTTGCGTGGGCAAATGAAATTGCAAGACGTGGCTATGTTGTGCTGGTGCCTGACGCATTTCCATTTGCTAGCCGCAGAGTGATGATAAAAGACGTGCCACAGTTTATGCGTAATGGATTAGATGATAGTGACCCTGAAAATCCAACAAACATAAATGCTTATAACCAATGGGCGGGACAGCATGAACACACCATGGCAAAATCTTTGTTTTGTGCAGGCACGACATGGCCCGGGGTTTTTTTTGCGGAAGACAAAATTGCGTTGGATATATTGTGTGCACGCGATGATGTGGATAGGGATCGCATCGGGTGCGCGGGGTTATCGGGAGGAGGAATGCGCACGGTGTTCATGGCGGGTCTCGATGAAAGAATTAAATGTGCCATTCCCGTTGGGTTCATGACAACGTGGAAAGATTTTCTTTTGAATAAGTCTATAAATCATACCTGGATGGTGTATGTTCCTCTCTTACCGGTTGAACTGGATTTTCCTGAGATACTTGCACTGCGGGCGCCTCTTCCATCACTTGTTTTGAATGATGAGGACGATGATCTTTATACGATGCCCGAGATGCAGCGTGCAGATAAAATTTTGAATGAGGTGTACAGAAAGGCCGGTCATGAGGACCATTATAAATGTTCGTTTCATCCCGGCCCTCATAAGTTTGATAAAAAAATGCAAAAGGAGGCCTTCGACTGGTTTGATAGATGGCTAAAGCAATAAGCTAGTTCGAACTTTTTGAAATAAGATCTAATTTCTTTTCTTGCCACAGATTACACAGATGAACAATGAGAGTCCAGGTTGTTACTGCCATTGTGATCCAACCTGAATTTAGTGTTGTCCCGAAATTTCCCGATAATAATCTCTCAATACATAAAAAGCTTTCTTCTTCTTTCCAGAATGGGCAAACAATCCTTTATTATTCCAACCCTCCTGGTAAATTGGATTATTTCTTCTGGGCGAACGAAAGTCATTTAATATCCACGGAGACAGGCCAACAAAATTATCAGGCATGCGTTTCATCATTTGAACTTGTTCCTTGTAATACCATTCCTGGTATTCTTCACTCCATCGCGTGAGACTGTCACCATGAAAACCACCTAATGATTCAGCTCCGGTTTCACTAAAGAAAAGAGGTTTGTTGTATTTCACCTCGCATGTTGCGGTGCGACAATCGGAAGGCAGACCACCATACGAACCTAAATACTCGTTTACCGAAACCAGGTCGACATATTCTCCCAATGGGTCATCAATGATGTGCACATTATTCTCCGTGTGTGATTCCAGGGCAGCAGAGATTAGTCTCGTGGTGTCCAATTTTCGTGCAGCCGCGACCAATGCTTTCATGAAATTGGTGCGTGTATCATTGATGGGTGTCTCATTTCCAACCGACCAAATAATCACACTCGCCCGATTGTGATCACGATCAATCATTTCCTTCAATTGAACTTTTGCCTTTTCAAGAACATCTGCATTTCCGAAATCAATGGTCCAATAGACGGGAATTTCTGACCAAACGAGTATTCCCAATGAGTCGGCCATCCTCATCATATTTTCATTGTGCGGATAGTGAGCCAGGCGGACCATATTTGCATTCAGCT
>VBAU01000204.1 GCA_005883855.1 Bacteroidota bacterium | reverse complement strand
CGATAGCCAACATAAATGCCTTCTTCGTAAGTGACTTCTGCAGGGACTTGCCTGAATCCAAAATTGCCACTTTGCGTTGCTTGTTCAGGAAACTCTTTGCCGGGAAAATCTTTTGCGGAGGGAACATCTTCATATTTCATCGGGAATGTTGTTGCCAGTTTGCCCGAAGGGTTTGCTTTACCGCTCAAAATATAGGCAACTGCGTTTCCCGCCTCCAGGCCGGGCTGCCAGGCCAGTAAAATAGCATCTGCGTTATCGCGCCAGCTGGCCATTTCAATCACCCCTCCGATGTTCAGCACGACGATCAGCTTTTTGTTTTTAGAATGGAAAGCGTCTGCGATATTTTTAATCACAACCTTTTCTGTGTCGGATAAGTTGAAGTCATTTTCAATTTTTCTATCTCTGCCTTCACCTGCATTTCTGCCCAATGTAAAAATGGCGACATCTGCCTCATCGGCTTGCTTGGCAATCAAATCACTGTTGACAAAGAACTCCGAGATGGGTGGCGTGGGGTTTCTAAACTCCTCAAAGAAACTTTTTTTAGGGTGCAGCCTCTTTTGAGTTGCCAGGTAATCGGTGTAAAAAGATTTCAAATCGGCATCAACCACATACCCCGCGTTTGTCAAACCTTGCAAGAGCGAGATGGTGTACGCTTTGTTTACATCACCGCTTCCTGTGCCGCCAGCGATGATGTCATACGAAGAATTGCCAAACACCGCAATCTTTTGTCCGCGCTTTAAGGGCAAAGAATTGTTTTCATTCTTTAGCAGGATCATCCCTTCTTCGGCTGCCATTCGCGAGACCTCTGCATTTTTTTTCAGATCGGGCTTGTCAGAATACTTGTAGTTTTTGAAAGAAGGAGATTGTAAAACGATGTTGAGGATTCGCTCAATATTTTCGTCCAAACCTTTTACGTCGATTGAATCATGGTTCACGGCGTCAATAATCCTTTGCGCTTGTTGTTGCGTGCCGGGCATCAACAAATTGTTTCGTGCATTCATCTGTTCGACCGGATCTCTGCCACCGAACCAGTCAGTCATGACAAAGCCTTTGAATCCCCATTCCTTTCTAAGGATGGTTGTAAGCAGATCATATTCCTGCGAAGTGTAAGTTCCATTGATCTTGTTGTACGAACTCATAACGGTCCAGGGTTGCGACCCTTTTACAGCGATCTCGAAACCTTTCAGATAGATCTCTCTCAATGCTCTCTCGCTCACAATGGTGTTGACCGTGTTCCTGTTCGTTTCCTGGTTATTGGCTGCAAAATGCTTGATGGAGGTTCCCACACCATTCGATTCAATGCCATTTACAATCGCAGAAGTCATTTTGCCGGCGATCAGGGGATCTTCTGAATAGTATTCAAAATTTCTTCCACCGAGCGGGTTGCGATGGATATTCAATGCAGGAGCCAGTAAAATATCAACTCCGTATTCATGTATTTCGTTGCCGAAAGCAACGCCGACTTTTTTTACGAGAGCAGTGTCCCATGTCGATGCAAGTAAAGTCGCGACAGGAAAAGCGGTAGCATAATACGTCTTTGAGCTATCGTGGTTCCGGATAGGTTCTATTCTCAAACCCGCAGGCCCATCTGATACCACGATGGAAGGAATTCCAAGCCGCGGAATGGCAAATGTTGTTCCGGCCGCACCAGGAACTTTATCCTGGGTTTGGCCAATCGTTGGAGCTTGCTCAGCATTTCCCGGCATGCGAAAACCGTTGCCCACCACAAGTTTTGCTTTCTCTTCAAGCGTCATGGCGGCAATGACTTGTTTAAGAGGACTCTTTCCCAATTGGGGTGCTTTTTGGGTTTGTGCTGAAATTATGATTGCAAGGGCTATAAAGAATGGTAGCAGAAATAATGAGTGGATAATCGATTTATTCTTATTCATGATCACCATTTAAGTAAAAAATAAAATTTCATTGTGTCAATGTGACGCAATGTAAATCTAATTTCTTAATCTTGCATATTCTCGTGAGGATTTTTTATAAACAACTTTTAGTGCGATGGCCAGGAAGGATTTTAAGGACTTTATCATTGAAGGTGCCGAGGTTTATCTGCCCTCCTTATCTATAGACTGCGTCATATTCGGATTTCATGATAACCAATTGAAGGTGCTGTTACTAAAAATGAAAAAAGCCACTCAATGGTCTCTGCCCGGAGGCTTTATCTTCAAGAACGAGGATGTTGACGAAGCGGCAAAAAGAGTGCTGAAAGAACGGACCGGCCTTTCTCAAATATTTCTTCACCAGTTCAACGTATTTGGCCAACCCAGGCGATCTGATTCAAATTTTCATCGGCGGGTGTTGAAAAAGGACGGAATTGAGTTGAAAGATGATCATTGGTTGTTTCGTCGCTTTGTTACGATTGGGTATTATGCCTTGGTTGAGTATTCTTTTGTAAATCCTACTCCGGATAATTTTTCTGAGTTTTGTATGTGGCGAGATGTGAACGATTTGCCGGAGCTAATGATGGATCACCGTCAGATTTTGGATAAAGCATTGCAAACGTTACGACAACACTTGAATGCACATCCTGTAGGCTACAATCTGCTGCCTGTTAAATTCACAATGCCACAGTTACAGAAATTGTATGAGACAATTCTCAATAAGAACCTCGATCGAAGAAATTTTCAACGAAAAATTTTAAGTTATGGGATACTCAAACGCCTCAAGGAAGTAAAAAAGGGCGTCGCCCATAAAGCCCCCTACTTGTACACTTTTGATGTGCGTAGCTATGAAAAGGCTTTGAACGATGGTCTGCAGGGAGGATGGTAACGTTAACATCACAAGAATTGTAAACAAATTTCTTTAAATTACAGAGAACTTTATGATCGTTCATGCGTTGTAAAAATTGTTACGTGAAACGCATACTCACATACGTCGCACTATTTCTTCTACCGATTGCAATCACGGCTCAGAAAGTTGTATCGATCACGATTGATGCTACGATCAACCCTGCTACCGCTGAATTCATTCATCGTGCTCTTGGAAAAGCGCAGAAGGAAAAAGCGGAATGTCTCCTCATTCATCTGAATACACCAGGGGGTCTTCTAAAATCAACTCGCAGCATTGTCGGTGATATCATGGAATCGTCAGTGCCTGTGATTGTGTACATATATCCTGCGGGCGCCGATGCAGGATCGGCCGGTGTGTTCGTTACGTTGTCGGCAAATATTGCTGCGATGGCGCCGGGAACAAATATTGGCGCAGCCCACCCGGTCACCGGCCAGGGTGCAGAAACGGACAGTATCATGTCAGGAAAGATCACGAACGATGCAGCTGCCTTCATCCGCACGATTGCGCATAAACGGAATCGCAATGTTCAATGGGCTGAGAATGCGGTGCGACGTAGCTATTCATATTCTGAGACCGAGGCTCTTGAGGACACGGTCATCGATCTTATTGCAAAGAACGATGCGGAATTATTGCAGATGGTGGATGGCAAAAAAGCCGAAGTGAGCTCCGGAATAGCCACTCTGCATACAAAATCGGCAACGATTGAGACATATGAAATGGGCTTCATTGAAAAATTGCTGAACATTATCAGTGATCCCAACATTGCATATATCCTTTTGATGCTGGGTTTCTATGGACTCATGTTTGAACTGTATAATCCTGGCTCAACTCTTCCCGGAATTGTCGGCGTTATTTGCCTGATCCTTGCCTTTTATTCGCTGCATACACTGCCTATCAATTACGCTGGCCTTGCGCTGATCCTGTTTGGCCTCCTGCTTTTCATACTCGAGGTAAAAATTGCGAGTCACGGCGTGTTAGCCATAGGTGGCATTATTTCATTGCTCCTAGGCTCTATGATGTTGATACGAACAGGATCAGGCGAAATAGGCAGAATATCCTGGACCGTGATCATTTCTTCCACTGTTGTCACAGCGTTGTTTTTCTTCTTCGTCATTGGAATGGGATTGAGGGCCCAACGATTGAAACCAACAACGGGCATGACTGCACTTGTGGGCGAACAGGGAAGAGCAAATGAACTCCTGAATCCATTTGGTATGGTGCTTGTCCACGGCGAACTCTGGCAAGCTGAATCAACGAGTGGAGATATTAGTAAAGGAGAAAAGATTCGCGTGAAGGACATGCAGGGGTTTAAACTTTTTGTGGAAAAAGTCCAGGAAGTTTCAAAAGTTTAATTAGTTTAAGACGTCCATTGCGATTTTTTTTCATTTAAAAAAATTTCACCCGGCAAATAGGTAATAATACAGATCAGGCAAAAAACCTTTTGAACCTTTTAAACTTTTTTTATGCAGCAAGTTCCTGTCGTAACTGTCGTAATCGTTGTTTTCGCTCTTATAATCTTGTCCAACGCTGTTAAGGTTTTGAGAGAGTATGAAAGAGGAGTGATCTTTCGGCTGGGCCGATTAATCAAGGCAAAGGGTCCCGGGCTAATTCTATTGATCCCGATCGTGGACAGGATGATCAGGGTAAGTTTGCGCACTGTAGTACTGGACGTACCTCCACAGGACGTGATCACACAGGATAACGTGTCTATCAAAGTCAATGCAGTTGTTTATTTCCGTGTGCTGGATCCACAAAGGGCCATTGTGCAGGTCGAAAATTTCCTCGCCGCTACTTCTCAAATCTCCCAAACTACGTTGCGTAGTGTGTTGGGTCAGTCTGAGCTCGATGATATTCTTTCACAGCGCGACAAAATCAACCACAAACTTCAACAGATCATTGATGCCAATACCGAGCCGTGGGGAGTTAAGGTGTCTAACGTGGAGGTGAAGCAAATTGATCTCCCGCAAGAAATGCAGAGGGCGATGGCGAAACAAGCCGAGGCGGAGCGTGAACGTCGGTCGAAAGTAATTGCTGCAGAAGGTGAGTTCCAGGCCTCACAACGTTTATCCGATGCCGCAAAGATTCTTAGCGAGAATGCGAGCGCATTAACGCTACGTTATCTGCAGACGCTGAGAGAGATCGCAACAGAAAAGAATTCAACAACGATTTTCCCGGTTCCCATCGATCTCCTAAAACCATTTTTGAAGGCGTCGGGGCAGGAAGTGGGTTAGTTTTGTAGCCAGCTTGATTACTACTATTAGACTTTTGTTGCGTCGCACTCTTCAACGTTGGAAATGCTATTGAGCTAACCCCGAAGGGGTGTTATCAGCCAATGAA
>VBAU01000203.1 GCA_005883855.1 Bacteroidota bacterium | reverse complement strand
TCCTGACGCTTATCAAAAAACTGGCGAAATGGAGATTTTTGTGGGCCATGTGTCGCCAGAAGGAATTTATATTGCATGGAAATATTTTTTGCAAGGGTACAGCGACAAAACGGATAATGTGAATGTTGCTATTCATGAGATGGCACATGCCCTGGAACATGAAAGTTTTATGGACGAAGCGGGGATAGACAAGGAGTTCAAGACAGACTTTGCAAAATTTTCCGCAATAAGCGGCCCCGCATTTGCGAGCGCCATTGTCGAGCGAAGGAGTTATTTACGGAGTTATGCCTTTGGCTGTAAGCGTGGAAGCCATCTTTGAAAACCCTGCCGGCTTAAGCAATATATGCCCAACCTGTATGGCACTCTTTGTGATATATTAAACCAGGACCCGTTGTCGGCAGATAAGATTTTGTCGAAATAACCGTTATACCCTAGTAATTATACGAGCTATGCTTGTAAAATGGGAGGGGAATGTTTATATTTAAAACTTAACCGCTACCCATGCGAACTGTACTTCGGAAGCTTCGAAATATTTTTGGCGTAAATCACGAATCGCCAGCCTCAACTGAGCAAACCATTGCGGTCAGTGATTCAATCTTTGATTCTTATTCATTTATAATTGGAAGTTTATTTTCTTACTTTAATGACCTCGCCCCTGAAGGGAAGAGATATTTTATTCAGCGGGTTCATCACTTTAAATTGTCGAAGAAGTTTCATTTTATAGGGCTTGAGGAAAGTGAGGACATAGCCGTCCTCGTTAGCGCTTCGGCAATACAGGTTACCTACGGATTAAAGAATTATTCACTTTCTCACTTTCAGAACATTTATGTGTTAGCCGACGCATATAAAATGGAAAATGATGAAGAGCTCTATGTCGGTCACGTGGCACCGGAAGGTATCTATCTTTCGTGGAAGCATTTCAAATACGGCTATACCAATCGGGCCGACAATATTAATGTGGCCAACCATGAAATGGCGCACGCTCTTCTATATAATAATTTTTTTGCACAATACGGTATGGATACGCATTTCAGGATGAACTATGAACAGTTCTCCACCACTACCGGTCCAATCCTTGCCCAGGTAATTACAAACAGGCAAAGCTATTTAAGAAGCTACGCTTTCAGCAACCTCCACGAATTTTGGGCTGTGAGTGTTGAGGCGTTTTTCGATAACCCCGAGGGATTGAAAAAAAACATGCCCGAACTCTACAGCGCGCTGTGCCGCGTCCTCAACCAGGATCCGTTGTCAAAAAACAAGATCCTGAAAACTGAATCGGAGTAACGTCGCGCTGTTTCCTTTTGAATTGGTTCAATTTCCCGGTGGACACATATTTTAGCCACAGATGGCGCAGATACTCACAGATAAATTCCGCACCCTTATCTGTGTTCATTTGTAAAATCTGTGGCAACAAATTAACGATGTCCTATCGTTGATGGAATCGTTTCACAAAGACAATATTTTTTGAAACCTACTGATATCTGCGTGCGGGTTAATTCCCTTATTGTGCACAAGATTTTGAACCAGCTCATTTGCAAACCAGGGAGACAGCGAACATCCCTTTGTTCCCATCCCATTTAGGATGCCCACGTTTTTTTGCTGAGGATGCAATCCGACAAACGGCCTGCGCTCCAGGGTCGCGGGTCTTAGGCCAGCCTTATGTTCCAGGACATTGAACGGTAGTTTCAGCCACGCCTGCAAGTGACGCCGCGCCTGTTCATAAAATTCTTCGGTTGGATTAGCGTGAGGGAAATTCCACTGGTAATTCGATCCAAACCAAAACAAATTCCCCTCCTCCAAAGGCGCAAGCACAAAGCCCTTTTTGTAAATATGATCCCCCGGTAAATTTGGTATTTCAACAATCAGAGCTTCGCCTTTATTGGGTGCAAACGGAAGTTGTCTGAAGAAAGGATTTTGAAAACTGCTGAGTCCATCGCAGAAAAATATTTTTTCAGCATGTATGTTATGATACCGGATCGACTCTTTATTTATGACGAGATCTTCGAATTCAAAGGTTTCTTCGACCAGTCGTCCATTGTTCAGCAAGTACTGCCTCCATGCAGGTACTAAATTTTGAAGCTGGACTATGCAGCAACCACGAATTTCACCACAGCCAAGATTGTAGTTGAAAAATTCGTTGAATTGATTTTGCTCCGGGTACGATTGCAGGTAATTCTCTCCCTCTTCGATTCGTTCCAAAAATACCTGGCGCTGATGGACATTGGGAAAAAAATCGATGAGATTTTTTTGAGAGATGGTAGTGATGTCTAAGAATTTTCCGATCTCAGTGTATGCTTCATGCGCAAAGGCAAGCACCTGTTCGGCCATCCATACTCTCACCATTCTTCTTCCCGTAACCGGGTTGATGATACCAGCAGAAACTTTCGACGGAGTAATGGGCTCATTTTTGTCTATGACAGCGAAGGTCTTGTTTTCCTTCATTAAGAACCAACTAAGCCACGTTCCGCAGAGTCCTTGGCCAATGATGAGATAATCTATTTGCACGAAACAAAAGTAACGCTCAATGTTCAATCCTAAGCTCAACGCTCAAAGCCGTGAGCCGTGAGTCGTGAGTGAGGAATCGATTCACTATTCACGATTGACCATTCACCATTTTACTCGCTTACCGAAATCCTCACTCCCTCGGAATGGGAACTAAACTCCGGCGCATACATACATTGAATGCTTGTTATCCCATTGCTGAAGTTACCGGTGTGGGTAACAAACAAAGGATATTCGAAGACGAACGTTCCTTTTCGCAAGGAATTAAAGAAGAAATTGGTGCTGGCATCTTTCGTGGTTTCGTAATAACCAAGCCCATCCTGCCATTTGTATTCACTCAAGACATCTACGGGTTCAAGGCAAGACGCCCTCATGTCTTTCATGTGTACATACTCCATATCTCTGTCAACTCTTAGTTCAATTCTTACTCTTATTTTATCGCCAACGTGCAATTCATCGCCGTCATTCACGGGCATCAAAACGGGACCACGGTCCGTGTTTTTTTCGACGAATAGTTTTTTTGATAGTTTGAGTGGGGTAGAGGATGTTGTGATCTTGTCAAGATTCTCGAAATACTGCCAGTAAACGGCGCCCCAGCTCCCTGAATCCCCCTGGAGGGGGACTTTTGAAGACTCTACGGTGACTGAAATATTCGCCATCGCAGGAGTTACTTTTCCACCTTCGATGGTTTTTTTGACGTAACCCGTACCGGCCTCCGCCTGGGACGCCCCGCTGGATGATACAGAAACACCGCCAAGTTTGATTTCAACGTTAGGTTCATTGGTTAGCCAATTCGTTCCCTGCAATAACAAGGCATAACAAGCCTCTGCTGTCGCCTTTGTTGTTTTCCAGTCTGTAGTTTGCTTGTTTTTTAATAGCCATGTCTTCAAGTCGTCGACTGTTTTTTGATCCCTGGTAATTTCCTGGAACGCCTCAATGAGCAGCGATTGCCGCTCAATCGGTGCCTGGTACCAAAACCATCCATTGGATTGATCCTTCCAATACATACCCAGCTCTTCATTGACAATTGCAGTTTCCTTTAGCGATCGTAATATATCCGTGGGAGTTTTTATATCGCCGGCTCTAAACAAGGCCAGGGCGATCATGCCTTGCATGTACTTACTTTGTTTTGTCCAGTTTAGCTGGGATTGTTTTTTGAAGTAATTATATGCGGGCTGAGATACTTTGGCAATTGGAAAGTCGGGAAAGAAACTCCGCATATACAGATATTGTATGTTAGAATTGTCTGGTACGTATTTTTTTAGATCAGTCTTAGACCTGTTAAGCCTGTCATAATCCTCTTTTAACTTTTTGTCCAGGTACGGAATTGCAGAGGCGAGAATTTGTTTCAACTTTGCCTCTTGTCCACTCGCAAATGCCTTGAGCTTTTTTAGGTGCCCGATGCCAGCAACAATGTACTGGGTAATGAAGCGATCATCTGGCCCGCCAGCAAACCAGACAAAACCACCATTCTCCGACTGCAATTGCTTGAGTTTTTCGAAGGAATTGCTCAATTCACTGCTCATCTTCACCATGTCGAACAGGAGTGCAATATTTTTCTTTTGCTGGTCCTCAGACTTTGCTTCCATTACCCATGGCGTTTCTTCCAGGAGAACCGATTTTAGCTCCTGGTTTTTTTGCAGGTTGGACAGCAATGCTGATGTATCTTTTGTTTTCCATTTTTCAAATATTTCTTTGATGCGGGGCGAAGAATTGGCGATCATCGCGGCCAGCGAATTGGCATAGTACCGGTTCCACATTTGCTCGGCACATTCGTATGGATATTCCATAAGGTAGGGAAGCGATTGCACAGCATACCAGGCAGGATTGCTGGTGTATTCGACGGTCAAACCGTAATGCTGTAACGTCTCCGAAGAAGAAGAATTAAGAAGTTTGTCAAGCTTGAAATTCTTTGTCCCTGTGCCTCGCATATTCAACGGCAATGTTTCTGTCACGAGAGCTTTGTTTGTAAGTACCGGCATCGCATCTTCTTCTCCATCGCCGAAATCCCCCGCTCTTGCGATAATTTTCCACGACAACGCCTTATTAAATAGATAAGGAACCTGGATTGGAAATTTCACTGCTTCACTCGCACCCGCGGCAACTGTGAAGTACTGGTTAGGGAACATGTTCTGAAACCAGCCATCGATAGACTGATTAGTAGTTGCATCAAACAATTGCAATTGCGCCTGGCCGGTAAATTCTTTATCTGTTAGATTGACAATTTTTGCGCTGAGTTCCATGCGATCGCCCTCGCGTAAGAACCTCGGAGCATTCGGCTGAACCATTAGTTGTTTTTGTGTGACTACTTCTTTGGTTGATAAACCGAAAGCCAGTTCTTTTGTCTGCGCAAGGGTTTGCAGTTTCCATTTCGTCAATGCTTCGGGAATGGTAAATGAGAATTCAATCGCACCGGCAGAGTCGGTGTGCAGGTCAGGGAAAAAGAAAGCGGTTTCGTTGAAGTTCTTGCGAATTTGAACTTGGCGAGCCTGTTGAGCGGGCCTTTCTTCTTTTGGTATCAATGCCGTTGTGTCTGTAGTTAAATATTCGATATTTTTCCTTTGCCTCTGTCTGGCAACCATTCCAATCCCAGCAGTTACTTCCACTTCCTGAAGATTATTTGCATCCATCATTTCTTCGTCTTTCACAATCCTTGGCGCAACGTTGAATATCATCAATCGTGAAGGATGTAGACTAAACAGCTGATCATAGTTCTTAACTAAGCTTTTCGTGGCATGGACTTGATGCGCTCTCTGATTCGATTGTACTAATGAAAAATTATAATTCCCACTCCACACCTCATAATTTGAATAATAAGCCCAAATAGTTGGAGTGTTCCAAGTGTGAGGCTGAAACTGATCAAGCGAAGCATCATACATGCTCGCCAACATTTCAGCAGCTACCTTTTCATTCTTATACCCGGTAATCTTAACTTTCCATTTCTCTTCACTGCCGGGCAAGGTTTTGTCGCGGAATGTCGCGTATTCTATTTTGAGTTCTTTGCTTGTCCATGGAACTTTTATAACATCGTTGAACTGGTAAAAGCGATTGTTCTTTACAAAAAAATAATTTACTCCGTACCCTCCGCGGTCAGATTCGGTTGTCGGGAAATCGAAATTTCTTTTTTCGCCGTTGAGTTGAA
>VBAU01000202.1 GCA_005883855.1 Bacteroidota bacterium | reverse complement strand
GAGCAAATGCCTGCTTTGAACACTCTAATTTTTTCAAAGTAAAAGTCCTGGGCCATCCCGAGCGCACAGTGAAGCGCTCTCGGGCGGCCCAAGAGGAAAAGCACGGCCGAGACCAGTTCACGCCTGGAGGCGGACCGGTCAGCCGCGCCCAATTTCAACTACGAGCTTTTTAACTGCAACAACTTTAATATACGCTATTGGAGCTGGAATTACCGCGGGTGCTGGCACCAGACTTGTCCTCCAATTGTTCCTCGTTAAGGTGTTTACATTGTACTCATTCCAATGCCAAAACCCATAAGGGCCCTGGCTTGTTATTTATTGTCACTACCTCCCCGTGTCGGGATTGGGTAATTTGCGCGCCTGCTGCCTTCCTTGGATGTGGTAGCCGTTTCTCAGGCTCCCTCTCCGGCATCGAACCCTAATTCCCCGTTACCCGTCAAAACCATGGTAGGCCTCTATCCTACCATCGAAAGTTGATAGGGCAGAAATTTGAATGAAATGTCGCCGGCACAAGGCCATGCGATCCGAAAAGTTATTATGAATCACCAAAGACCCCGAGGGGGATGGTTTTTTATCTAATAAATACAGCCCTCCCAGAGGTCGGGCATCTTAGCATGTATTAGCTCTAGAATTACCACGGTTATCCAAGTAGTAAGGAACCATCAAATAAACTATAACTGATTTAATGAGCCATTCGCAGTTTCGCCGTACAATTTGCTTATACTTAGACATGCATGGCTTAATCTTTGAGACAAGCATATGACTACTGGCAGGATCAACCAGGTAACTACCATTTCAAGGCCAAAGGATGTGGCCGACCGCCGGGGGCGGCAGGGTTCGTCACCTAGGTGCGACCGAAGTCGCGGCATGGGACACGGCTCAGAGACGGGCTCAGAGGCGCCCACGCCTGAGCAAACCAGCTTTGAAAACCCCCAGACCGACGTCCACGAGGCCACGACAGGGAGAATGCCGGGTGTCGCAGAGCCAACCATTGAGAGAGCTATCTGGGGCGAGGGACCAGGTCCCAACCCCCCGATGGCCTCCAAAGTGTTTAAGCAGACTTTTGGCCATAGGCCATCCATCCACCAGCTTTCCCACAAGGATGGACGCCTCGACGTCCATCCGTCTCGAGGTGTCGAGACTGCCCATCATGGATCAAAAACGGACGCCCTGATGCCATGGATGGAGGGGGCCCAGATGCAAATGAATAGATGGGCCGATCTGCCCAATGGAACTGGAGGGATGGCTTCAGGCGGATTTCTCGGCCATCAAGCGGTGCACCACCCAGGTCCTCTTGTCCTGGGATGGACGGATGGATCAGCTTCAGGCATCGACCAAATCGATGGCCATCAAAACCAGAGGCCCTCCATCCATCCGCCAGGGACATGACAGGATCGGACATGGGGTGAAGCCAAAAGCGGCTGTTCGGTACCTTTGCCCCTGGCTCGAGTACCTCCCCCATAAGTATGTCCGGGTACGTTTTTTGTCCAAATTCCCGGGTTTCCGCCAAAATGTCAAATCTCCCAAAATTTTATGGTACTTAGGAGAATCAAAAATGACGTTGTGTGAACATACATGGACGGGCAAGATATGCATTTTCCCGTCGTCCATGGACATAATGGGGACATGGACGTAATGGGGATGTGGATGTATGGGGACATGTATGGGGACATGGATGTATAGGGAAGTAGATGTATAAGGAAGTGGATGTAGATGTTGATGTGAATATGGACATGGATATGGATGTATGGAGATGTGGATGTGGATGTGAATGTCAGAGTTGGCAATTGATTGGTATTACTTGATGTATTGACCAGGTTTGACTCAAGATGTATCGGGATAGATTGGTCTTGGATTGTCAAAAGCATAATCCCAGTCTATGATTGGGTCAAGATCAAGTAAAAAGCATTCTGAATTTGATTTGGAATAGATTCTTGCTTTAAAAAACCTTGACCAAGTTGATATTGACAGATTTTTTCTCCAGGGAAAACTCAATCAAGATTTCTAGCAGATCAAGTAACTCGATAATTATTTCTGTTAATATGATATAATGTCAGGATGCAGCCAATCAAACCAGGCACCATGGTGTGGACACCATGGCTTAGTCAGCTTTTGTTTATATTTTCATAGCACACATTCTTTGTTTATCTTTAGCTTCAAACCTCATCCTAATCCATCTACTAGCCTCAGTTACTTCAATAGCTCAATAAACTTCATTTCAAAACTCTCTGCAAGCTCTTTCATCAGTTTGCCACTCAGTTGGACTGTAGAAAACTCATCCAGTCCCCCTCTTGACATATAACAAGATATAATATGAATAATCAGCATTATTCCTCTTACTTTCATATAAATGAATAAGACATATTGAAGTTCAGCAATAATACATAATGCCAATAATCACATATGATGCTAGCAATAACAATAATCATATATGATATCAGCCAGCAATCATACACAATAACAATAACCATATATGATGCTAATTACCACAGATAATGCCAGCAATCATATATGATGCCAATAACTATACATGATGCCAGTAATTATAAATGATGTCAACAATTATATATGCCAGATTTTTATGAGCAGAATTTCTTTTATGATATCTATAATATTATATATTCTTTCAACTTAAAATTCATACATTTCTTATGTAAGGATTTGACATATAGTTGTCTGGATTGGATAGCATGCTTAGATCAGTCATACCTATATATATCCATGCTATTGTTTATTTTTCTTTAGCTTCCAACCTCATAATAATCATCATTAAAACATATCACCATCACTGTTGTTCTTGGCCTACCTCTTTCCAAACCTTCATTCTCTTTACATCTTATTATATATATTTCTCAATCAAAACTCTTGGATCTCTATTACTTGATTGGATTGGATATGAATCTTAGTAATTCTTGATATTGATCAATCAGGTCAATCCTTTTATCATAGATATCAATCCTAGGTTGATTCATTATTCTCGAAGATCTCAACTCAAAAACTGATCAGAATGATCTCTAAAACCTATATTATCAATAAATTCCAGACTCAATTCCCATTCCAATCCAACTGAATGCCAACTCTGATGGATATATAAGAATGGATGAATATGAATGAATATAAATAGATGGATGAATGTGGATATGAATATGGATGAATATGAATAAGAGGATATTGATAAGTGAATGAATGTGAATGGAAATGAAAGGATGGATGAGGATGAAGATGGATAAATATGAATGAAGATATGAATGAGTAAATATGAATGAGTAAATATGAATATGAATGGATATGAATGAATATGAATAAGAAAAATGATAATCATAAATGAATGAATAAATAAAAATGAATTTGAATATGGATAAAAAGAATGAATATGAATATTAAAAAATGAATGAATATAAAAGAATAGATATAAATAAAAAGATGAATATATATGAAGAAAATGAATATGAATAATGATAATTTTTGATTGATAATATTATTTTATCAAATATTCAATATTTATATTAGATTAAAAAATCAAAATCTAATTAAATAATTTAAAAAATCCATTTATTCAATATATATTATTTTATATATTAATTTCATAAAAAATTCAATATTTATTATTTTTATAAATTCAATCGAAAATTATTATTGAATATGAATGAAAATAATGAAATAAATATAAATAACAATAAATATGAAAAAATCAATAAATATATATCATAAATCTTAGATTTTAAAGAAAATTATAATTTTAAATATTATTTAAATTTATTTTAATCTTTTTCTTTAATTAATAATATAAAAGAATAAATGAATTAAAAATGAATATAAAGGAAAAAGTAAATATGAGAAAAATAAAAAAATAAAATATGAATAAATAAAATCAATTTAAAAATATTCTATTCAAATACTTGATAAAAAAAATATTCAAATACTCACTCTTCAGGTGAAAAATATTTCACAAAAAATATTCAAAAATACTCACTCTTCAGATGAAGAATTCAAATCGCGCAAAAAATATTTCACAATTCACCAAAACTACTCTTCAGATGAAGAATTACTATTCAGGCAAAAAATATTTCAGATGTAATGAGCGGCACTTAGGTTTACCACTACACTAACTGACCTCAAAAAGGCACAATGATTGGTTGTAATACCAATCCCTAAGCTACTATATAAACAACTCGCATTATATTCACAGACTCCCTGACATCAAGATTAAAATTCACAGAAAAAATGAAAATCTTCAAAAATACTCACTCTTCAGATGAACAGTACTCAAGTATTCAAATACTCACTCTTCAGATACAATTCAAAACAAGACATCCATGAGATATCTCTATATTATAGATATAATGAAATATGAATAAATAAAAAATCAATTGAATTGTCATTCAAATACTTGATAAAAAAAATTGAAATACTCACTCTTCAGGCAAAAAATTACAAAATTAATTCAAATACTCACTCTTCAGATACAATTCAAAACCAGATATTCAAAAGTCACAAACGACGCATGAGATATCTATATTTTAGATATAACAGTCGTTTGAAGGTCAAATACTGTTGGATCAAAGGTTCCTTTTGGGAAATCATTCCACATGCCACCTTCGACACAGGGATCGAATGATGCATCTGGAATATATCGGGCAACGTGGGATTAGTCTCAGTGGGTCGTATCAACAAGGATACTCCACCACTTACAACACCCAGTCACGCATCAAAGTCGTCTGCAATGGATATATCCTCACACATATTTTAAATTGTAATTCATGGGGCGGCCCGAGGACCCTTCCGTCCAAGGGCGAGACCCCATCCGGTATGATACGAAGCCAGAGGCCTATTTGTATGCTCGTGACATGCGCGAGGGTAAATATCACCGCTTTCTGGCACGGATTCTGACTTAGAGGCGTTCAGCCATTATCCGGCAGATGGTAGCTTCGCGGCATTGCCCGGTCGGGCAGCCGCAAAAACCAATTATCTGAATCAACGGTTCCTCTCGTACTAAGTTGAATTACCATCGCGGCGACCTTCATCAGTAGGGTAAAACTAACCTGTCTCACGACGGTCTAAACCCAGCTCACGTTCCCTATTAGTGGGTGAACAATC
>VBAU01000201.1 GCA_005883855.1 Bacteroidota bacterium | reverse complement strand
CAGGTACGTCGGCCCACCAATACCAGGGTGATACTCCAATTTGTTCAGATAGCTCAAACACGCCATAAGCTGTTCCGCGTTTATCACTGCCGGCGATCACTAAAAGCCCCCCTGGCGAATTGGAGTTACCTTTCTGCATGTATGGCACGGATTGAATGACAAAACTTTCCCATTTATTTTTAAGCGCAGATACATTTATTATTTTCTGCTGAGTGAGCTGCTTGATCAACGAGGATTTTTCTATTGATCCTATCACTATAACAGTACCCTTGGCTCCTGTGAAGTCATTGACTAATTCGGCTTTGCTATCAGTTACGTTTTCAATATCAGTTTGTAGGAGTGAGGCTGCCTTCTGCACCAGCCAATCATCATTCGGATCAATGCAAATCACTGCTGGTTGCGAAGAAGAGCAAAGGAGAAATGAGTTGATTTCTTTTTTGTCAGAAATGAAGTTTTGCGAAAAAAGTTTTGATGCAAGCAACAGCAGCGGCAGTATTGAAAACTTTTTGCTCATTGATTACAGATCTTTCATGTCAAACAATTTCTGCTCTCAGGTTTTGCGCTATGGTGCTCCCGATGGGTCGGGATCGGGAGGAGGCTTTAGAACCCGATAGAATTTCCGCCGTCCACAGGAAGCACTACCCCGGTAATAAATTTTGCAGCGTCAGAAGCCAAAAACAACGCCGCAGCTCCAATGTCTTCCGGCACGCCCATTTTTCCCATCGGCGTTCTTGCGATGACTCTGTTTTTCCTGTCGGGGTCACTGTTCAGAGCAGTTGCGGTCATATCCGTTTCAATAAACCCCGGTGCAATACAATTCACTCTTATTCCCTGCGGAGACAATTCGGTTGCCATTGCCCTTGTCATCCCCTCGATGGCTGTTTTGGAAGCTGAGTAACCAATTACTCGTGGAAGCCCATATTGTGCCGCCATGGAACTAATGTTGATGACCACTCCATTATTTTTCTTCAACATATTTTTCACTACCTCTCTTGACAAAGCAAATACCGAGGTAAGATTGGTTAGGATAACTCGTTGGAAGTCCTCATCGGTGACCTCTGTAAAATCCTTTTTCAAATTGATACCTGCATTGTTTACGAGTATATCAATGTCTCCAATACGTTGTGTGAGATCTGCGACAAGTTTTGGAATTCCACTCAGCACGCTCAAATCATAATTTACAGGTTCGCATAATTCGCCCAGTTTTTCCTTGGCGCAGTCGAGTTTTTCCTGGTTCCGGCCAATCACGATTGTTCGGATATTATTTTGAGTAAATTTCTCTGCAATGGCCAGCCCGATGCCCGAACCTCCTCCAGTGACCATCGCAATTTTAGTTTCGTTGTTAGCTTGCATTTTTGGTTAGGTTTTATTTTACAAATCAACCACAAATATTTTTACATTTCATGTCCGCTTCTTCGTTTTTACTGATCCGTTCTAAATGGTGACGCAGGCAATCCTTCTTTGTTATAGAGATTCGCCCCCTCCGGATTGTCAGCCCATGCATACCGAACGGACTTCGGATTGGGCACACCGTCATTCCAAACAACAACCCCCAAACAAATCTTTTATCGGCGCCCGCAATAGCAAATTGACTCAATTCTTCTCCATCGCTGGTGATCAGGCCGCTGCCTGTATTCGTAAACGAGATGGTTATTTTATTTCCCTCGATGCTTGCAGATTGGTAAATAGGTCCCGACGAGACAAAATTGCTTTCGCCATAGGCAATTTTTTCGGCGGCCAGCGCAAGCCTTAATCCGACATCTTTTTTATTATCTGGATGTATGTCATTCCACTCTCCGAGATCAATCGCCACGGCCATAGCTGTGTTTGGCACTGACAGCGTTTTTAATTGTGATTCTCTGAGCAATGCCCAGTTACTCTCCGATGGCAGATAATTCACTTCCATAAATCCTGGAAGCTGCACATATAGGAAAGGGGCACCCGCTTGTTGCCAGCGATTTCGCCAGTCGGCTATCATTGCAGGCATCAACTTCGCATATTCTGTCGCATGACTTGTGTTCGCTTCGCCCTGGTACCAAAGAAAACCTTTGACACTATAATTGATGATCGGCGCGATCATCGCATTGTACAAAGCCGTCGGTTGATTTTGTGCAGCAATCGCAGGAGTAATGGGCCACGGCTCGAAGACGTCCCCAACGTTGTATTGCCAATAGCCCTTGAGATCAATGGTATCATTACCCACGACAAGATAATATGGTTTGTCCGGCACGAATCCTCCTTTACCGGCATTATTGGTCACGCGAATTACAAAAACATTTTTGCCAGGCTTCAATACATCTGCTGGTAATTGATATCTCCTTTGTGGATATTGATACGTGGTGCTTCCCACTTGCCTCCCGTTGACGTACAAAACGTCTGCATCAACAATCCTTCCTAAGAAAATCTTTCCAGCTGTACCGGTCATTGACGCCGGGATGTCAATTTCTTTCCTGTACCACACTGTACCATCCAGGTCTTTGATGCCCTGGTCTTCCCAATAACCGGGAATATTTATGGAATGCCATCCTTTTGGCTTGTAAAAAGGTTCGTACCATTTTACTGGCCCAATTAATCCTCTATCTCCTTGCTTAGGCCTGTTCGCATTGTTTGCCGCCGCCTTTCGATTAACATAGTTGACGTACGAGCTGTCTTTATTCTTTTTAATGGTATTGGTGATAGCAGGAAATTCTTTTAATCCATCTTCGCTTGTCCATGCTTCAATGGGTGTACCGCCGACACTGGAGTTTATCAAACCAATAGGCACGTGATATTTTTCATAAATCATTTTGGCGAAGAAATAAGCTACTGCCGAAAATTGAAGAACATCCTTCGGGTTCGCCGATTTCCAATAACCGGATGGCAGATCGTCGCGCGGGCCGCTTAAGTCGGTGAGCGTTGGTATCCAAAAATTTCTTATCTCAGGATAATTTGCTTCCGCTATTTCCTTTGCATACCGCACGCTGTGCAATTCCATTTGGTGCACCATATTCGATTGTCCGGAGCAGATCCATACATCTCCGACGAGAATGCTGTTGATCACAATATGGTTTCTTGCATCAATGTTCATGGTGTACGGACCGCCAGCCTTCATTGGGGGCAACAGCATTGTCCATGTTCCATTCGTACTTGTTGTGGTCTTAAAAGTCCTCCCGTTGAATTTGATTTGCAGTTTTTCTGCCGGAGAAGCCCAGCCCCATATTTTTATTTTGCTGTCTCTTTGCAAGATCATGCTGTCTCGTATCAGCCGTGGAAGCCTCACTTGTGAAAATAATGGCCGCATTGTTAGTAAACACAAACTTAGCAGTGCGCATATTTTTGGGGCTGTCATAACGTTTTTATAATCCTCCATTCCCCGGAGCATAAGGAAACTTTAAAGCTTCATAATATTCCAGATCGTGATCCGGTTTTTCATAATTGAGGGGAATCGGCATTTTGGAGAAAGTTTGAAAATACAACAAGCATGCGTTCCGCCACCAAGCAGCTTCTTTTTCCTGGACTGCTAACAACATTTTTACCTGCTCAAATCGTTCCTCATCAATGTAATTTCTTAAATCATTCCATGTTTTCTGCATCCACCTCACCGAATCAACGCCTGAATAATATTTGTAGCACAGCTCATCCCACAAAGTCCTTCCTGAGGCCATCTTAAATTTCCACGGCACGTGATGAAACCACAACAAATATTTTTCATCACAGGTGTTTAAATTTTCCCACTGCGCTCTTACTTCCGGGGCGTATTGAGAAATGGCATTGGTCCCAGTCCCAGTGGATGTTCGATCAAAACCAATCCCTAAATAATCGGCACGATGATAATAAACCGGGTTCCAGTCAGCTCGTCCCGCATTGCTGACCCATGGAGCAGGGCCGTAATGATGTCCTGTGCCCATAATGTGATGAAGACCTAACGGCGTCATATAGTTGACAAGCGTTTCGCGTGACATCAGCATTATTTTTTTTGCCGCGGTGACAAAATGATTATCGTTCGAAAATGTCTGGCGCAGCCATTCACCTGCGATCTGTTCAGTAGAAAGATAATGGTCCCAGGCCAGCCTTCCGAAAGCATACCAATTTGCCTGGCCAAATGGATGACCTGTCCAGTTTCTTTCATTGCCGATGTTTGAAACGCCTGCAATTCCTGTAATTGAATAGTTGTCTACCGATCCATCGATCACTCGTGCAACTGTCGAACCTTTGCCGTTGGAGTAGGTATCCGCGTCAAGGCATTCTTTAAATAAGGGCGCTTCAAAAACAAGGTTTGTTGCCTGGCCGAGATACTCCTGCGTAATTTGAAATTCCATTACTAAGGGTGTCTGGTGCATTGCACCAAACAGAGGCGAGAAAGGTTCCCTGGGTTGAAAATCGATCGGCCCATTCTTCACTTGCACCAAAACATTTTTTCGGAATTTGCCGTCAAGTGGTTTGAATTCATCATAGGCTTGCCTGGCGCGATCTGACGCCACAATATTTGGAGCAGTTGAATCTGTTTTGTGTGAATCGAAATTTTCATTGGGTCTCTGTGGTCGTACATCATACACGAATGCACGCCATATGACTATTCCGTTGTGTGGGGCCAATGCATCAGCGAGCATGTTGGCCCCATCAGCGTGCGTTCTGCCATAAGTTTGCGGACCCGGCTGCCCTTCTGAATTTGCCTTTACCAAAAAGCCACCGAAGGCAGGTATGTAAGTGTATATTTCATCCACTTTTTGTTTCCACCAATCTTGCACGGCTGGATCAAGAGGATCCGCAGTTTTCAAACCGCCCATTTCAACCGGGGCGCTGAATCGCGCGGTGAGATAAACTTTGATGCCATAACGGCGGAACACATTTGCAAGCGTAGCCACTTTTTCCAAATATTGTTTTGTCAAAACAAGCGCATTTGCGTTTACGTTTGTTAACACGGTGCCATTAATTCCAATGGAAGCGTTGGCTCTTGCATAATCAATATATCTTTTGTCAATATAACCGGGCAGTAAATGCCAATTCCAAATCGAAGCACCCGCGTAACCGCGTTCTACAGTACGGTTTAAATTGTCCCAATGATCCAGGATGCGGTTTTGAATTTTTGGGACACTTACGATTGAAATTTTTTCAATGCTTTGATGTGTTTGCAATAATCTGAGAAATTGAAAAACGCCGTATAGAACACCCGCGTCCGACTGGGCGCCGATAATTATGACGCTTTTGTCATTTATTTTTCGAGCAGTGATGATAAAACCCTCTTTTCCCAAATTAAAATTGCCAGATGAAAGAACTGTTTGCACGAGGGCGGACGTTGCAGGAGTACCAGCAATTACGCAATTATTTGTAAGGTTGTTTTGTTCTGTGATTTTTTTGCCCAATAATCCCTTCAGACCGGTTAACAATTCCTGCTTCGCAACAGAAAGTGTAGGAGAGTTCGCCATGAATTGGATGGCCGCAATCCTGCTTCTGTATTGTTGCAACAGGGAGTTATTGTCAATCAAGTCATATCTCAACCAAAGCCTGTATCCATCTTCGCCAAAAAGAATCGACGAGCACAAAAGAAGACAGATGGCAAAGCAATATTTTTTCATAACTACTTAGAAAGGCGTTGTGACGAAGCCCGAATGATGAGTTCAGAGCGCAACACAATTGTATTAGTCGAATGGATCGAGTGAGTGCCGTTAAGATGGTTGATAAGATTTCGGGCAGCTACTTCTCCCATTTCGTAGCCGGGATAATTGATGGTGGTGAGATTGGGCTCTATCACTTTTGACACGGGGTCGTTATTAAACCCTACAAACGCGATGTCTTCAGGAATGCGGATGCCGGCTTGCTTCAAAGACAGCATACAACCGATCGCACAGTTGTCGTTGGCAACTAAGACGCCATCCGGCAACGGGTCCATTTTTAAAATGGTATCCGCCGCTTCGGTCCCAGCTTCCAAACTGAGGTTGCCGATGATCAAATATTCATCTTTAAAATCAATATTGTTTTCTGCCAGCGCCCGCCTGTATCCATTGAATCGGTCCACGTATACATTTCGCTTGAGGCTGGCAGTGATATGTACGATTTTTTTACACCCCTGCTCTATCATGTGTTTTGTCGCTTCGTAGGCTGCGTTCTTGTTATCGATCAAAACATTGCTAAAACTGTGGTTCTCTTCGCAGCGATCAAAAAAGATGACAGGTATTTTCCTCTTTGAAAATTGTTCAAAATGGGAAAGGTCATTCGTGTCGTAAGAAAGAGAGATCAACAAACCATCCACCCGGCTATTGAACATCGTCTTTGCACTCATTTTTTCCTTTTCTGCGGATTCCGATGACTGGCTGATGATAAGATTATATCCCTCGCTGTTCGCCACGTTTTCAATACCGGCGATAACTGTAGACATAAAATAGCTATTGAGTCGCGGTACGATGACGCCTATCGTATCTGTCCGTTGAATCCTTAGATTTCGCGCGAAATGATTGGAACGGTAGCCGAGTTCTTCAGCTAATTCGAAAATTTTTTTCTTTGTTTTCTTATTGACAACAGGATCGTCCTTCAGCGCGCGGCTCACCGTTGCGATAGAAATGTTTAGCTTGTCCGCTATATCATAAATGGTAACTTCTTTTTCTTTGGACATACGGTTATTTGTTCAGATAATTTACATCATTTCAGCATTCCGCATTTATATCGCTGCGTTCTTTTTCAGCGATGATTTCCGCACGATCAGATCTGAGTTTACAATAATAGTGTTTGTGTGTTGCAGTTTGCTTATGCCTTTCAAATGATTGATAAGATTGCGGGCCACGATCTCGCCCATATCACGACCCGGATAATTAATAGTCGTGAGAGCCGGCTCAATCAATTTGCCAATTGCATCGTTGTTAAAGCCCACGACAGCGATATCACCAGGGATTGCCATGCCATGTTCCTTCAACGTGCGGATGCAAACCGCCGCTACAAAATCATTCGTAAT
>VBAU01000200.1 GCA_005883855.1 Bacteroidota bacterium | reverse complement strand
GAAAAGGGTTTAAAGAACCGCCGCAAAGGAAAACCGGTTCGCTTTGTCTACGATCGCGAAATGGACCCAGCCCTTCTTGAGTATTTGATCCGCCGAATGAATCTTTCGAAGCGGGATAATCTAATTCCCGGAGCCCGCATCCATAACTTTCGTCACTTCATGGATTTTCCTGAATCCGTATTCGCGAAGAAAAGTAATCGCCGAAAACCGTTCGTCCATCCTTTGCTTGTAGATGAAAGAATAAGTGATGTTGTCATGGACAAAGACGTAATGCTTCATTTTCCCTATCATTCTTTTAGCCCGGTGATCGATCTCTTACGCGAGGCGGCGGTCGATCCGGATGTCACAAGTATAAAGATCACGTGTTACAGGCTCGCTTATCAATCAAAGATCATAAATGCCCTGATCAATGCAGCCCGAAATGGGAAGCATGTTACAGTGATGCTGGAACTACGTGCACGGTTTGATGAGGAGGCCAACCTCGACTGGAAGGACCGGCTGGAAGATGAAGGCGCAAGGGTCTTGACAGGTATCTCTGACATGAAAATGCATGCGAAGCTTTGTGTGATCAAAAAAAGGACTAACGATCGAAATACATACTATGGGTTTGTGAGCACCGGCAATCTCAATGAAAAAACTGCAATGGTTTACGCCGATCACTGCCTGCTCACCTCGAATCAAAAAATCATGGCTGATGCAAACCGGATTTTTAATTTCCTGGAGCAACCAAAAGGCGGAGATCATTTCTTAAAAGCTTGCAAGACAATTCTACCAAGCCCTATCATGCTTCGCAAGCAATTGCATAAGCTAATCAACAATGAGATCAAAAATGCGAAGCAAAAAAAACCTGCGTCTCTTCTATTAAAAATGAACTCACTTTCGGATGAGGATCTCATCGATAGGCTATACGATGCCGCAAAGGAAGGTGTTGAAATCAAATTGATCGTGCGCGGAATATTTTGCATGTTATCTGAAAATCCAAAATTCAAGAAACCGATAACAGCAATCAGCATCGTTGATGAATACCTGGAGCATGCAAGAGTGTGGGTATTTCACAACAATGGCAAAGAGAAAGTTTATATATCTTCGGCCGACTGGATGGTGCGTAACCTTGATCATCGTGTGGAGGCAACTTGCCCAATAACCGAAGAGGGAATAAAAAAACAACTAAAAAATATCCTGAACATCCAGTTGAACGATAACGTTAAGGCCCGATGGTTAAATAATGAATTGAGCAACGACTACGTGTCCTCGAAAGGAAAAAAGAAAATACGCTCACAGGTTGAGACTTACCAGTTTCTCGCAAAAAAAATTTTGAAGCATAGTGAGATTGGCAGCCATTGATATAGGAAGTAATGCAGCGAGGTTATTGATCAGTGACGTTGTCCCCGGCACGAAAGCTAACCCCGAATTCATAAAAATGGCCCTGGTACGTGTTCCCCTTCGATTGGGTTTTGATGTGTTTGATAAAGGCGAGATCTCCCCTTCGCGCACAGATAAGATCATTAAGACGATCAAATCATATAAATACCTCCTGGATGTATATGAAGTAAAACATCTGAAGGCCTGTGCTACATCCGCCATGCGCGATGCCGTGAATGCAACAGAGATCATCAAGAAAATAAAAGCTGAGACAGGAATTGAAATTGAGATCATAAGCGGACAACAGGAGGCCTCGCTCATATATGAGAACCATGTCGCAGAAAACCTTAGCAAGGATGAATCCTATTTATACATTGATGTAGGTGGTGGAAGTACCGAGCTCACCTTTTTTAGTGATGGAAAACTTGTTTTTAAGGAGTCATTTGATATCGGAACCATCCGGTTGTTGAAAAACCAGGTGACGGAATCACACTGGGACGAGATGAAGGAATTTATCAAGACCAAAACAAAAGGTTATCATCACGTCACCGCTATCGGTTCCGGTGGCAACATCAACAAAATATTTTCCCTGTCAAAACGAAAAGAAGGAAAGCCTCTTTCCCTGGAGCTTTTACGCGATTATTATAAAGAGTTTAGCATTCTTTCTGTACCTCAACGCATAGCTCTTTATCACATGCGGGAAGACAGGGCTGATGTAATTGTACCAGCATTGCTGATCTACATTAACGTAATGCGATGGACGGACACCGAAGAAATATTCGTCCCAAAGATCGGGTTAGCCGACGGGCTAATTCACACTCTATACGAGGAAGTGAAATCACAAACTGCAAGTGATGTATTCAAGACTTAGATTTTCTTCAACATGACATCGTACCGAAGGGATGTATGAATAGTCATCACATTTCCCTGCAGGGAAATGATAGATGGAGAACAGGCAGCAGTAGATTGTAGTGAACACGCTGTCAAAACTGAGAGGAAGCTCCCACCCCACTGGTCCTCCGCAATTTTTGTCATGGAAAAACCTTTGAAGATAATTTCACTTCCATTTTGCTGATAGGTTCCATCGCTTATGCTATTTCTCAATGTGTGACCCGCGAAGTTTTTGCTGCTTAAAAATGTTAGTACCACGTCTATGTTTGATGATGCCAGTGGCAATATGGGTGTATTAGTGTTTTTATCGTAAACCTGGATGAGTTTCCATGATCCAAGCATGTCACTCGATTGCGTGCTGGTTTTTCGACAAGCAGCTAATAGGAAAAAGAAAAATAAACAAGCAGACAGAATTTTTTTCATGCCAGCGAAATGAATGTGTGAAATTACAAAATAATGAGACGTACATGGCAAACTTTTAAGAAAAAGAAAGGGTCGCAGACGGAAGAAACCCGCCAAGAAGCCTTGAAATCAAGCATGAAGAGCAAATTCAAATTAAAGGTCTCATCTCAACACTTTATCCCTTATTTCGCGCCAGGTAACTAAATGGATATTATTTTCTTTCAAAAGCCTTTTGCAGTTTTCACTGGTAAAGAAATTAAAATCCGCTTGCCTCCAGGCTGCACCAAAATCAACGTGATCAATTGTTGCTGCTTTCATCTCGCTGTCATCATAGCCTGCATGGAATATGAGCATACTGACACCGGGTTGTAGTGTTTTCAAAACGTGGGTATAATAGTTTTCCATTCCACCCTTATAATCTTGGGAGGTAGCCATGTATATCATGTCGAGTAACACGTCCTTGTCCGTTGTTAAGGTATCGAGATTTACATCAAATACTGCGAGGAACACAGCCTTGCTCAGCAATACAGGAATTTTATATTCTCTGCCAAGTTTTATCAGCACCTTCAAGAATTCGGGCTTGGCAAAGATGGTCCCCATATGCGAATCCAGGTGCGTGAAATCGACGCCGAATTGTCTCGCCTTTTCAATTTGAGCGCGCAATTCTTTTTCCACTTCCTCTGTTGTCGCCGATCTGTGAACCGAATCAACGGAGGAAAATAAGAAGCCATTATTGTTGACCAGCCCTGGCACCTCTGATTTTGAGGCCACGGGCCCCCATTTCAAATAGTTCCATTCGCTTGTAAGTGTAAGGTGCAATCCCAAATCGGCCATTGGATGAGCACGTGCGTAGGCTGCTATTTCAGGAAACCATGGCGTGGGAACCATAATACTCGCCGAATTTATGGAACCGTGTTCCATTCCATAGATCGTCGCTGAGTTTTCGGAATGAGACATGCCGAGATCATCAGCGTGGAGAATGAGCAGCTTGCTGTCTTTTGAGTAGCCTAGTTTCTCCTGAAGAGTTTTTTGCGCATGGGTAGCGAGTAGCTGCAAAGAAAAAACGCAACATAATATTTTTTTCATATCGGCCTTTTGGCTACTAAAATTAAAGCACGTTTAATTGTCAGGGGTACCGGATATGACTGGCAATGTTTTTGAAGTATCATAGAAAACATTAAAACTTGAATTTATGAAAAAGCTAGTCGGAATATTAATGTTAGGATTTCTGTTAAGTCTTTCGATTTCATTAAATGCGCAAGCAGTGGAGAAAACTGAGCATGCTGTTAAGAAAAGCGCAAAGGCCGTGGGCAACAAGACTGCCGAGGTCGCTTCAAAAGGAAAGTCAAGAGTAACCGATAAGGTATATAAAGACAAAATGGGTCCAAACGGTCAAACCATCTACATCGATGATCATTCAAGATATTATTGGGTAGATAAGAAAGGGCACAGGCACTACGAAAGTGAAGCATCACTAAAAACCAAAGTTCAATAAGGGACCCCATACACGCAAGGACCTTTAATCTTTTAAAGCCATTCGTATAACAAAGAAGGCTATTGGTAATAATTTTTTTGCGATCAACGAAAATTATCGTAGATTAATTTCCCAAAACCTTCTTTGTTATGAAACGGAAACTTCTACCCCTATTAGCTGCAAGTTTATTTGCCTCTTGTCTGTTCGCACAAAAAGCAAAGCCGATCACTGGTTATGCCATCACGGCTCCTCAAAAAGGCCAAACTGGTTGGAAAGAGGTCCGGTTGGTTGACATTACTACTGGTGATGAGTTGCGACCCATTTACAGAACTTCGGATCAGGTCGAAATCTTAAATGCCAGGACCGGAAAACCGGTAGTAAAAAAAGAATCAAATTCAAATAATGCCCTCACTAAAAAAGTGGTCAATCTCGACGATGAACTGGCAACAAAAGACCGTGCGCCTGGAATGGATGTAAATGGAAATGCCCAGGTGTTGACAATGGACGCTGTCCAGCTAAAACGACTAAAAGAAAATGGCCTTACCAATCTTGCCATGGCAAAAAAAGAATGGAAAAGCATTTATGACAAACCATTTGCAACAAATTCAGCTGCGTGTGCCTACGATAAGAAACACGAAAGGTTATACTACACACCGATGAGCATAAACCAGCTCCGTTATATTGATCTCAAATCAAAAACCCCAAAAATTTACTATTTCGAAGATGAACCGTTCGGCTTTGTAACAGGATTGGCAGATGTAGAAAACCAAATCCCGCGTATGGTCATAGCCAGCGACGGAAACGGATATGCATTATCAAATGATGCCAATCACCTGGTACGATTTACAACGAACAAAAATCCAACGATCGCGGACCTCGGCGCTCTAACCGATGACGCTAACAACGCAAATTATTCTGTTCACAATCGTGCGGGGTACGGTGGAGATATGATCGCTGACGCCTCGGGTAACTTATACCTCGTAACGGGTAATCGAAACGTGTTCAAAATCTCGATAGCTAGTAAGTTGGCCACTTACCAGGGTACCATCAAGGGACTTCCGCAGGGATTTACAACCAACGGCGCCATGGTGGA
>VBAU01000199.1 GCA_005883855.1 Bacteroidota bacterium | reverse complement strand
AACACGTCAACAGCTTTCTCGGGATCAAGCTTATGAAACGCCTGTAGTCGATTGGGTTCGTCCAGCGACTCCAGCACGTCAGCCACGTCGGCAGAATCAAAAGTTTTTGCATGACGCGTAAAGAAATTCAGATCAAAATTCTTGATGAAATTTCTTATGGTCTTAAGAGGTTGCGTCGTCAAAAGATTTGGCTTCTTCATACAACGAAAATTAAATTTCTACGTGAACCCTGATAGCAAATACATGAGCCGGGCCGCGGTCCTTGTTATATCCGGGGTTGTTTACAAACTGGTAATCAAAACTGGCCCATAAAAAATTTATGAGACGGGCATTATAAAAAGCTTCAACGATCGCTTCGTAACCATAATTCAAATGGCCGTCACCAATAATGAATCCATAGCCGCCTGCCTTTAGAAACTCTTTGTGATCCTTTGAAATAGCGTTTGTCACTCCTGCTATTCCAACCACATCGTCTTCGCGGTGCCAAGCAGTTCCTTGAATTGATATTCCTAGTGACAATGTCCTGTCAATTTCAGTAAACGCCCAGGACACATCCTTTCCGTCGTTCCAACCTATCCGGCTGAAAATTGCAATGCGATCAGTTAATCTTTGTTCAACATTAGCTCCTATACCCAACTTTTTCCCGCCGTAAGAATTGCTTTCTACATTGCCGGAAATTACATTTAGTAAAAAACTGTCTTTCGTATTTATCGCATGCAGACCTTCCTGGTATGACGGAGCTTTCGAATGCGTATTGCTCAACAGGAACCTTACCCGTCCTTCCTTCTTACGGATAAAAAAAGCGTGATCCAACTCTATTGTTTCTGAATGAGCCTTAGGAATCTTGTATTCCAGCAGGTGAAAGTTTGCTATCCTTGGAACTGCAACGCTGGAAACCTTAACCGACCATCGCGGTTTAACTATTTCCGCAGCGAGGCCATACGTGTATCCTCTTGTATCTGCTGGATAATCCCATGCACCGTTTGCCCAAATGCTCCAGTTGAAAAATTGGGTGCGCGGATCTTTGCCGTACAGATTATCGTCGAATAGGTCGCTCATTGCAAATTTGCCGGCAGTAACCGTGAGTCTGCTCGATGGTATTTTGTCAGCCACCTGGTTCACATCGTCCGAAAAGTGTTCGTATTCCCACTTTCCAATAGCGAAGTGTTGTTGGATGTAAGCTCGGGCAATAAACACCTGCGGCTCGGTGGCACCGACTCTATAGGTCTCTCCATTTAGCGCTCCAGCCACTCCCTTCGTAAAGCTTAAACCTTTACCGCCTGACATTTCGGGGTTGAAATAAATGGCTGCTCCTTTCCACAGTTTTCTCCCGAGGAATAAAGTGGACGTTAGACTTAAAGCCGTTGGCTCAACCGTATCAGCCAGGCTATTGTTGCCGTTGTAGAGTGATTTGAAGCCAGAGTGTTTTTGTGAAATTGTAGTAAGCTGAAAGTGATTCGTCCATTTAGTCGTTGGTGAACTACCAGGGTTTGCCTGGGCGGAGATAGTTTTTGCAATCAGGAGATGGACAGCAAAAACCAATATTGGTTTTTTATTTATCGACTCCATGCTGAATCGAGTCTTTATTTTGGGCGCCCGTTACCCGATTACGATTAACTAGCCATTCAAAAAATAAAACGATCATAATGATCAGGATAAATGCGACGAGCCATCGCTTTTTGGATGTAGTCATACACAGCGGTTATTATTTGCCAATTTCGAAAATTTCTTTGATTTATGTATCCCCCTAACCATCCGCAGCAATCTAATATTCTTCCAGTTTCCTGTAAAGAGTAGTCAACTCAATTCCGAGCAGTTCGGCAGTTTTGGTCTAATTGCCTTTGGTATAGCGAAGCACTTTTTGACTGTGTGATCTTTCAACACTTCCAAAATCAAACGAGGCGGACTCACAGAGAACAACATCAATTTGGCTGCGTTCCAAAAGTTTTCTCGCATCGTACAAATTTGGCGCTTCCACCACAGTAAATCCTTCCAGCGCAACAATGCGCTTGACCAACGAACGTAATTGCTCCTCATCATCTATGATAAGGATCTTACCCTTTTTCATTTTTGAACAATAGAGACAAAACTACTTAGAAACTATTGTAGTACATTCGGATTTACAAAAGCGCTTTTTATGGAGCTCAAAAATTTGTTTGATCCCCGCGTGAAAGAGGAGATCATTGAGCGTATCAATAAACTGTCTCCGCAATCACTACCTCAATGGGGCAAAATGAATGTAGCGCAAATGTTGGCACATTTGCAGATGCCGATTGGATCTGCACAAGGCATCCATAAACTTCCGCGAACATTGTTTGGCAGAGTCGTCGGGCCTTTTGCCAAATCTGTTTTTTGTGGCAACAAGCCTTTTAAGCGCAACTTGCCGACCGATCCGTCGTTTGTGATGACGAACAGTCAAAAAGAATTTGAAAAAGAGAAACAGGGACTGATCGCCCTAATCTATAATTTCAAAGAAGAAAATATTGTCAACAAAACGCATCCATTTTTTGGTAAGCTCACCGCGGAACAATGGAGTTTGGGTTCGTGGAAACATCTCGACCATCATCTTCAGCAATTTGAGGTGTAACCTCTAAAAGAATATTTTCCTATCACTTGCAGAATGGACCCTTCCTTCAAAAAGGCGATCATTAAACTATATTTGTCAAATGCGAATTGATATCATCACCGTGTTGCCCGAGCTCCTGGAAAGCCCCTTCAGCCATAGCATGATGAAAAGGGCACAAAGCAAAGGTTTGCTCGAGGTCCATTTGCATAACCTCAGAAAATGGGCTGTGAATGAGTACGGCCAGGTGGACGATTATCAATATGGAGGTGGTGCCGGAATGGTGATGATGTGTGAACCCCTGGTAAACGCTACCGAAGAATTAAGCACACAAAGACGATATGACGAGATCATTTACCTGACGCCAGACGGTAACATGTTAGACCAGAAAACTGCAAACTACTTCTCCTTGAAAGAAAACCTCCTGGTCATATGCGGTCATTATAAAGGTGTGGATGAACGAATTCGGGAACACTTTGTTACCAAAGAAATTTCTATAGGTGATTATGTGCTTAGTGGCGGTGAACTCGCGGCTGCTGTTCTGGTTGATGCCATAGGACGGCTGATACCGGGCGTCCTAAACGACGAAACTTCTGCTTTGTTTGATTCCTTCCAGGATAATTTAGTTGCCCCGCCGGTTTATACAAGGCCCGCCGATTTTCGTGGGTGGAAAGTTCCGGATATATTACTTAGCGGAGACCCAAAAAAAATAGATGACTGGAGACAGGAACAATCGTTAAGACGTACTCACGAGAGAAGACCTGGCCTGCTCAAAGGAGATGAGTGAGGAAAACAAACAAAAAGCCCCGATGAAATCGGCGCCGGAGATTGTGTGAGGCTGTTATAGCAAAAAAATTCCACGGGTCAAGATTATCGTTAGTTCAGGTCACGACCTGTCGTCATTCGCTCGAGTGTTTATGCAGACAATAGCACGTTTTTAAGCAAGTACCGGTTTGAGTTTCCAACTCCTCCTCCTGAGAAGTTCATAAATCCATTTACGCAGCATGACACAAATCCTTGGAATTATTAAAAAAGGCCCCACCAAGACTAGCAGGGCACACCCTTAACCATACGAAACCAAAATCTTTATGTAAATAACTAAATGTCGATGTGTAATGAGAACATGAAGGTAGTGGCGCAAAATGCCGTTTAAGCTCAAAATCGTTCAATAGGCCTAAACTGGCGATGAAACAGCAGAGTTATTAAAACTTTCATCAGATCAATTGATTTTGATCAAATGCCATGAGCTTATTTACCTCCCTAATGGCCAACTGGCAGGTAGCCTCTACGGAAATAAAATTGTCATTGATACGGGGAATCCCATTTTTGCTCTCAGCATCCACCTCAATTTGCTCAAGCAGCGGGGTAAGCTGGTGAATTCCCAAATAAGAAACCGTTGATGTCATATTGTGGGCTGCGGATCCAATTTTCTTGTAGTTTCTTTTGCTGATAGACGTCTTAAGTTCATTGAGTTCGCGAGGGATTTGTTCTTTGAATGCCTGCATCATATTTTTTTCAAAATCCTTGTCGCCCTTCGACAACGACCGCAAATAGTCCATGTCTATCACAGCAACCTCACTTTCCGAAAGGGCCTGCGCATATTTGTGTATGAGTTTGTATAGTAGTTGTTCATCAATTGGCTTGGAGATATAATCGTCCATTCCCGCACCAATACATCTTTCTTTTTCCCCCGCGAGAGCATGAGCCGTCATAGCAATGATGGGCAGGTTTAGATGCAGATCGAATCTTATTTTTTCCGTTGCTGTGTAGCCATCCATCTCGGGCATCTGTATGTCCATCAGGATCATGTCATATTTTGTCCCCTTTTTGCTCAGCGCCTGTACCGCTTCTGCCCCATTGGTTACGATGTCAAAATCAATTTGCCACTGTTCCAATAAATACTGGACTAGTTTCCGGTTCATGGCGTTATCTTCCGCCACTAACAATTTGATTTTTTGAATGAGCGGCTCTGCTACCAACACAGGCGCAGTGACCGCTGATTCATCTTTGCCGGCAATCTGGTATGGCAGTATTACCGTGAAAATGGAGCCTTTGCCAGGTTCGCTGGCAACGAAAATGGTTCCATTCTGAATTTCGACTAGTTGCTTTACGATTGATAGACCCAGGCCAGTTCCTCCATAGCGTCGTGTCGTTTCAGGTTGTGCCTGATGAAAGCGCTCAAAAATCCTTTTTTGTTTTTCCGGATCAATTCCGATACCGGTGTCGCAGATACTGAAACGGACCAAACAGCTTTCCTCTTTTCTCTCCACTAAATCCAATTTCACCACTACGCCACCGTCGTGAGTAAATTTTAAGGCATTGCTGATAAGGTTTAACAAGATCTGCGTTAATCTCACAGCATCTCCTCTCAAAAGTTCCGGAACCGATTCATCAGACTCGGTTCGTAAATATAAGTTCCTGTTTTTGGCCTTCACTGTCATCATGGTGACAAGAGAGTCCAGCAGCTCCCGTAAATTAAAAGGAAGCGCTTCAATGTGCATCATTCCTGATTCAATTCGCGAAAGATCCAGGATATCGTTGATAATGGTTAGCAAATTCTCAGAAGAGGAGCGAATAGATCTCACATATTCATGCTGGTTTTTATCAAGCTTCGTTTTTTGTAAAAGCCCGGCAAAACCAAGGATGGCGTTCATCGGGGTCCTGATCTCATGACTTATGTTCGCCACAAACTGTTCCTGTATTTTCGATGCTTCTTTTAATCGCTTTTCGGATTTGTCAAGTGTTTGAATTAATTCCTGCTGCCGTTGTCCCTGGTAAATAAAATACCGCCCCAACTTTTTGCTTTGGCGCCATTGACATTTACTGAGCTTGAAATATTGCTAAGAGACTGTTGCCTGCTGTCATCGATCATGCCAATCGTTTGGATGATGCTATCCCTAAGTGCTCTTCCACGACCACCACGAATGAAGGAAAGCGTTGAATCTCTACCATGATTAAATAGAATGTGGGTCGCCTGGTCAGTATTCTGCAGTTTTTCCCTTATCAAAAAATCAAGGCGATTCCATAATGCCGATTCTTGGGCGGGAGTTACCAGCCGCTGAACTTCCGCAAATTCATTTTCAACAATGTTAAGCTGTTTATCCAGTCCTTGAATGTGTTGAGCGTTCTCATTGCTCACCAGATCGCGTAAAGCACTCTCGGCGAAAATGATGTCGGTCTGAAGTTGCTGTAGCTTTTTTTTGATCCTCAATTCATTCACCAGGCTTTTATTGTCCCGGATGAGACTTTTGATACTGTTTCCGGAGTTGTATTGAAGAAAAACGATAATGATGATGCTAACCAGGAAAATAACAAGCAACAGGTATTTAAACCTTTGGTTCACCATGCGTATGGAAAGATTAGCTCAACGTAATTTACGAAATCCCTTGAACAATCAGGTATTCTTCCGCAGACGCTTATAACACGCGAAGATGGTCACGACGGAGGCGATGGCGATAACGGTAGTAAGGAGAAGAATATAGAAACGTTGTTGATTATTCAATTCGGTGAGAAATAGGTATTCACTGACAGTTAAAGCCAGTAAACAGAATAAAAAAATAATAATATACTTAGCCTTCATATAAATAAAAGCCTGTCTTCAATTTTTTATCCACGGAACAGGGCTGGTCAAATTTATAAGATTGGTCAAATGAGAAAGGGCAATAAAGTCGGCATCTGGCTTTCTATCGATGAAAGCCTTAAAACGATCGGTGGGGTTATAGGAGATTAAGCCTGCTGTTTAGTGCAGTTCTAAAGGCATCCGCGACAGGAATGGGCGTTCCACCAATATTAATGACGCCCTCCTCGATAAAATCAATCTTATTGAGAGAGACGATATAACTTCTGTGTACCCGCATGAATTTTGATGAAGGCAGTTTTTCTTCGATGGATTTTAATGTGGCATGAACAATATGAAATTTCTGAGAAGTGAAAACTTTTACATAGTCGCCCATCGCTTCTAAATAAAGGATGTCGTCTGCGTTTATTTTTTTTAATACTCCGCTATCACGTATAAACACAAACTCCTTATCAATCGCTTCAATCTGTTCCTTCTTACTTTCCATGGCTTCTTTTACGCGATCCACGGCTTTAAGAAGCCGAGCCGGTTCAATTGGCTTTACGAGATAATCGACGACGTTTAATTCAAAGGCGTCAACGGCATAATTTGTCTTTGCAGTGGTAAAAATGATAAAGGGACTTTTCGGCCCGAGATTTTTTGTAAGTTCCAAACCAGACATACCGGGCATTTCAATATCAAGCAGCAAAAGGTCGACGGGCTGTTTGTGGATAAGATTGTAAGCATCCATGGCGCTCTCACATTCGGCCACGATGGCTATATCTTTCACCTGGCTGACGAGTTTCTTCATCGCCATGCGTGCCATTGGGTTATCATCGACGATGATACATTTCATGGTTTCGTACAACTATTCAGTATAACAAATTAACAAGACCTGTGAAAATTTCAAAATAAACTCGAGGAATGAGAAACGTGACGGAACACTGATCCGACTTCTTTGTGACAATCTAATAATTGAAATTGTAAATTGCAGGGCTTAACATCAAATCCCTCAAATATTACACCAATGAAATCCCATCGCAGAAAATTCTTACAACAATTAACGCTTGGTGCAGGCTCTCTTATCGGTGCGCCTGCCTTTGCCAAGCTAAAGTCATTTGAAACTGATGATTTGCATGTTCCCATCAAAAGCGATCAACATTTTAACATGTGCGGTTATGCAGCACCGAAAATTGAAACGGTCAGGATTGGCGTTATAGGACTCGGCATGAGGGGTTCTGAGGCTGTAGGAAGATTAAGTTACATCGACGGAGTGGAGATCGTTGCGCTTTGCGATAAGTATCCCGATCGTGCCGCCGCTGCACAAAAGACATTAGAAAAAATGCAACGACCGAGGGCAAAAGAATTCACTGGTGAAGAGGGATGGAAAGCTTTATGCGAGGATAAGAACATTGATCTCGTTTACACTCCAACGCCATGGAGTTTGCACACACCCATAGCAGTGTACGCAATGAAGAATGAAAAACATGCTTGCACGGAAGTACCCGCTGCAAAAACGCTTGATCAATGCTGGGAATTGGTAGAGACGTCCGAAAAAACAAAGAAGTATTGCATGATGCTTGAAAACTGCTGCTATGATTTTTTTGAATTGCTGACACTGAACATGACACGTAATGGGATGTTTGGCGAAGTATTGCACGCCGAGGGTGCATATATACATGATCTTTCAAAAGAACACATTTTTAACAAGAATGCTTACGCCGACATGTGGCGATTAAAAGAAAACATTGGCCGAAATGGGAATTTATATCCAACGCACGGATTGGGTCCAATTGCGCAATGCATGAACATTAACCGGGGCGATAAGTTTGATCATATTGTGAGTATGAGCACAAATGATTTCACCATGAACAATCTCGCCAAAGAACTTGCAGTGAAGGATGATTTTTTTAAACCCTATGTCGATAAACCGTACAGGGGAAACATGAACACAACCATCGTAAGAACATTCAATGGGAAAACCGTCATGGTTCAGCATGATGTGTCTTCACCTCGTGTGTATTCACGCATTCATTTGATAAGTGGTACTAAGGGATGTGCAAGCAAATACCCTGAGCCGGAAAAAATTTCGTTTGGACATGAATGGATCAAAGAACAAGAATTAAAAGATCTGTACGAGAAATATTCTCCGCCAATCGTAAAACACATTGGAACCATTGCCAAAAATGTAGGTGGACATGGCGGTATGGATTTCATCATGGATTGGAGAACGATCGATTGCTTGCGCAACGGTTTGCCGCTTGACGAGGATGTTTATGATGCCGCTGCATGGAGCGCTGTTGGAGTGTTAAGCGAGCAATCAGTTGCAAAAAATGGAAGAACAATTGACTTCCCCGATTTTACAAAAGGATCATGGAAAAGCAACAAACCCCATGACATGACATTGAATGGCGGGGCGACGACAGGCGTGAGAGAAGTAAAGCCGAAATTGAATATGTAGTCTTTTATAGAATCGTCGCTTGTTTATTCCAACATGATTTCCCAAAACAGAAGATTAAAAGAATAATCGCTGGATAGCCCAGTACGTTGCAATCATTGCAATCAACGCAGATGACGGATAAACAACTCTCAACCTGAACCAATCCTTTTTACCCCACAATGTAACAATCGAAGAGAATATCAAAATTATGATCGCGATTTGCCCCAATTCAACACCACCATTAAATGCCAGAATGGAAGTGTAAAATTTGTTAGGTGGCAATCCAATTTCATTCAAAGCACTGGCGAAACCCATCCCATGGATTAAGCCAAACATAAAGACGATCAGGACTCTCCATGGTTTTAGCTCGGTGAACAAAATGTTTTCGATAGCTACAAACACTATCGATAAAGCGATGATGGGTTCAGTGATGGCAGAAGGAACTGCAATAATATTTTTCATGCTTAACGCCAGCGTCACTGAGTGAGCAACAGTGAAGGCTGTTGCCTGCCAAAGAATCGTTTTAAGTCTTGTACTCAACAAACATAATGCGGAGACAAATAAAATATGGTCTAACCCGGATGGGATGATGTGGTGGAACCCCAATTTAATATAATAGCCAATCACCAAGCCCGGTGGTTCTTTTTCAAGCGCATAGTTTATGGTGTGCGCAAAAAGGGGTGATGAAAAAAATAGGCCGGCTACGATCAAGAACAAAGCAACTTTACGCTTCGAAAAGCTGGGGGTCTTTTTGCCCGATCTGATTCGATCCTTAATAAAGCCTGGCAAAAGACCTCGGGGAGACAATTTATTGTTTGAAAATTTGTTTTTCATAACGATTGCATCGTTTTCTCGGTCTCCATTCTTAACTCCGGCGAAACATTGGGGTTATTCATCAACGCCTGCTGCAAATAGTTTCTCGCCGAATTGTTGTCTCCTGCTTTTGCATATATCAACCCCGCATGGCACAATATGGTTGGATTCTTACAATTAGTTTGAATAGAAGTTTTGATGTAGGATGCGGCTTTTGCATAATCGCCTTTCTTGTAATAAACCCACGCCACAGTTTCATTTGCGTCGATGTTATTCGGACGACGATTGTATTCCAGCAGGGCGTGCTCAAGGGCTTTGTCATAATTGCCTACTGCGAGATACGCATAAGCCATCTCCCTATCCGCATAATGACCACTACTGTCACCTTTTGCCATTCTGTTAGAGGCCTTTTCCATTTCATCAATAATTCCATTAGCGACCAAAAGTGAATTTTGCTTATCGCCGGCGAGTTGGTACGCTTCAACCTGCGCTTCCCTGAAGGAATAATCATTGCTCAGCGAATCTGCGCGACGATAAAGTGAGATTGCTTTTTCATAATCTTTTGATGCACCAGCAATCCTGGCAAGACCTGCCAGGGCATATGGATAATCCGGGCGATTCTGCAAGGCAATTGTATAATGCATCTCAGCATATTTTATTTCACCTAATTGTTCATAAAGTTTTCCCAACTGGACCCTGGCCCATTCAGTCGATTCCGTTCCCGGTGAGCCGGCATCGACAGCAAGTTTCATCGCATCAATTGCTCCCGGTATATCTCCGTAAATCTCTCTTAAATAGGAAATACGTGAGTAGGAGCGGATATCGGGGCGAATCGAGACCATTTTGCCGGCATTCTCTACTGCCAGCTTATTCGACATTGGCATCGACCAGGATGCCATACACGTAGGCGCTATAGGGATAGAGTTTTTGAATTTCTGAAGCACATTTCAATCCCTCGGCAAAATGATGTTGCGACAAGTGGATCGTCGCCCTAAAAATAAGGGCCTCAAAGTTTTTCGCATCTTTTTTCAAGACCGCGTTTACACAATTCCTTGCAGCCTTATCGTAATAACTGAAATTTCCCGAAGATCTCGCCTCTTGCAGGTAGATGGCTGTTAATGCATTCAATGATTTGATATCAGAACGATCTTTTTTGATTTTTTCAATCAATTGATCGCCGAGCCTTTTTTCTAATTTCCATTCGGGAGATTGAGTCGCATTTCCTTTCCTCGGTAGTAGTTCAAGTAGTTGAGCTTCCCTGTTGCCATTTTCATTTTTATATTTAATGACAATGAGCACACATGCAGAGGCAAAAACAATCAACAGGCTAGTATAGAGAAACTTTTTTTTCATACA
>VBAU01000270.1:375-5751 GCA_005883855.1 Bacteroidota bacterium | reverse complement strand
GAGAAAAATGTTTGCAACAGGTAGTACGTGGAAAGGCTATGATCTGATGTCTGATGTCGGAGGAATTTATGCAAATGCGGCTTCTTCACATTTTGTTTTGTTCAGCCGTGATGGAGTGTTACCCTATATACCGATCACAAGAAAACAATACCTCGACAGGGCTATTCCATACGTTACAAGATATTATGATGAGCTTACAAAAAAAGTGGTACAGGGCAACGAAGCTATGCCTGCGCAATTTCGTGCTCCCAAAGACGAAATAGACAAGCGAACAGCTCTAAATACGAAAGCGAAAAATGATGCATTAAAAAAATTACAGAATGAATTAGAAAAAACAACAAAAGATGGCCTGCTTGAGGCACCGGCTGTTGTACGGATTGATCCGCTACTTATGAATGAAGGACCAGTTTTCCAATCAGAAGCGGAAGGAGGTTGCATGCTCGCAACAGAGAATCCAAATTATTTCCGTAAAGAGCTGCCCAAATATGTTCCCCAATTTTTTGTTATTGAATTAATGCCAGGAGATCCACAGCATTCCAATATGAATTTCAAAAGAATTATTGAAGAAAATTTTCCAATTGAAAAATTGAAAGCGATGATCGATAAATAAATTTTTATGAAACGATTTAAGCAAATTATCCCTCTCCTGTTCCTGGCAAGTCTTTCCCTGATGATGGGATTCAAAAAACATCTCACGGGAAAAAAGACAGAGCCGAAATGGAGTGGAACTGTAAAGTTCCATCAAAAAAGGACAGGCCCCACGATTGTTCGCAATGAGTGGTGGATGATAGCCACCATCACCAACAATTTCGGAAATGGTCTTGATTCATCATTCTTTCAAAGCACGGAAGGTGACCGGGCCCATTGCGCCACCAATGCTAAGGCAGAATTGTCGCTTGGTTTGGATGAACAAAGCGGCGACTATGACATCTCTGTGTCGATTCCGGGGTGCTATGGTTTAAAGACAGATCGTTATGGAAAAACGGATTCCTTTGGACTATGCGACGAAACAGCTATTCTTATCGAGCGCCAGAAAACAAGCCCAAATCCCAACGTTTTAACAGGCACGATCAGAGTTGTTGAAGGTCCAGATGCCAGTGGCTACACTGTGATCACTACCCATGAATGGGACTTAAAAAAAATAAAATAAATTAAGCACTACTGTTTGCTGTAACGAAGCTTCGATCGTGATATTTGTATTCAGCAATTTGCTGATGGGACAATTTGCCTTTGCTTGTTAGCACATTCCTGGAATTTTGCGTCGTCAATATTGAGTTTTCAGCGGGGTCTTTTTGCACAATATCTTTTGAAGTTTTACCAACTTAAGCAAAAGACCCCGCTGCCACCTTACTCTCCTGTCAGGCATGCACAGCCTGTTCCAGTTTTGCTTCCGCAGTAATTTTCGTGTTGTATAATTTACTGATTGGGCAATTATTTTTAGCGTCTTCCACGCACTCCTGGAATTTTGCTTCATCAATACCCGGCACTGAAGCTTTCACATCGAGATGGCTTTCCGTAATGGTCCCGTTCTCCAAAGTGATAATACATCTTGTGTCAATATTATCCGGGGTAAATCCCGCAGCACCAAGTACAAAGCTAAGTTTCATGGAATAGCAACCGGCATGTGCCGCCGCTACCAATTCTTCAGGACTTGTGCCTTTCACTTCCTCGAATCTTGTATGATAAGAGATGGGGGCGTTGGAAAAAATACCGCTGTCCGCGGTCACGGTCCCTTTACCCTCTTTACCGGAACCTTTCCAGTTTACTGTAGCTGATCTTTTCATAATTCTCGATTTGTATGCCCGGCCGTACGCAGCGGTACAACGAGGCGGGTTATTAAATTCTTCCTTCTTCTTCCAACTCCGCGAGTCGCTTCTCCGGTTCGTTGTATTCAATAATGAAATTATTTCGGCCTTCGCCGATAATTATTTTTAAAAACTTTTGCTGAACCAATTCCAATAAAGATAAAAACAGGAAAATAGCGTGTACGCGATTCTCGCAGTCGTCGAAAATTTTTTCAAATCCTACTGTCTTATGCTGTTGCGCAAGACCTAACATAGCATCCCGACTGCTTTCCATAGTGTAGTTGGATTGTACGACAGTATGGATGGGCTTATTCACACGCTCATGAAGCTTTATCATCACTTTTTCAAAAGCTTTCATCAGCTTGAACAGCGTGATGGTTTGTATTTCCGTACCTTCTCCGCTTTCCTCGCCTATTTGAGACAATTCTCTTTGAATGTTGCCTCTTTTGGCCATCAGCATTCTCGTTGCTTCCATCTCCGCCATCTGGGACGACGCGTCCTTGAACTTTTTGTACTCAAGGATTTTGTCCACTAATTCTTGCCGCGGATCAATCTCATTTCCTTGCGCATCCAGCTCCTTGCGAGGTAAAAGCATTTTTGCCTTGGTTCGCATGAGAGTGGAAATAAACAGGATGAATTCACTCGACAGTTCAATATTTAGCGATTCCTGCTTATGGATGTAATCAAGAAAATCATTGATAATTTTTGTGATGGGAATATTGTAAATATCCAGCTCATCTCTTTCAATAAAGAAAAGTAAAAGATCAAAAGGGCCTTCAAATTGAGGAAGCTTTATTTGGTACGAAGGATTAGTCACATTAAGCGATTTGGGTAAACAAATTCACAATGAATAAACGAGTCAAAAGTAGGCAAATATTTATTCGTAACGATTTGCTCAGCCTGCTCTAGATGTTCCTATTTTTCAACGTATCCCGTATTTCACGAAGAAGCATAACATCTTCGGGCGTAGGAGCAGGACCGGCCTCTTTCTTTTTGATCATCCTGTTCATTCCTTTCACAAATAGAAAAAGTACAAACGCGATCACGATAAACTTAATGATAGCAGCCAGGAAGTTTCCATATTTCACCGTTCCCCACGTCAATGCGCCGATATCTTTGGCACCCACGGCGTTTAGTGCAGGCTGAAGGAGGAGTGGCGTAATCACATCATCAACGAAAGAAGAGACAATGGCTCCAAAAGCCCCGCCCATTACGACCGCTACTGCCAGGTCAATAACATTGCCCTTCATGGCAAATTCTCTGAATTCTCTGAGCATTCCCATAAAAAATAGTTTTATCCGAAGCGCAATTCCATGGAATATTCCTTCGGTAGGTTAAATAATATCGTTTTCATGCCGCTATTTTTTCAGGCCCGGGTACTTCATCTTCAACTTCTTCAAAGTTTCGAAAACTTTTGATGCAATGACATATTCTTTATACCAGTTTTGGTCGGCCGGAACGATGTCCCACGGAATGTAATTACAATGCTCAAAACAATCCTCATACATCTCCATATAAATATCCCAAAGTTTTGCTTCGGCAAAATCATTTTCGTTGTACTTCCATTGCTTTTGTGGATTTTGAATGCGCTCGTTAAGTCGTTCCAGCTGTTCTTTTGGTGATACGTGCAGGTAAAATTTCAAAATCGAGGTGTGATTGTGCTCCTGCAGTAGTTTTTCAAAATTATTGATGGCTTCCATTCTCTTTTTTGCCGTTTGATCGTCGATGTACTTGTGTACCCGGGTAATCACAATATCCTCGTAGTGAGACCGGTTAAAAACTTGTATCATTCCTTTAGCAGGTGTATGCTGGTGGACACGCCACAAGAAATCATGTGCTGCCTCCTCTGCTGTCGGCACTTTAAACGATTTGACCTGCACGCCCTGCGGATTGAGTTTCCCGATTACATTTCTTATTGCGCCATCCTTGCCGCTTGCGTCCATCCCTTGTATAACGACCAACAAGGCATTCTTGGATTCAGCATACAGCAAATTTTGCAATTCATCCAATTCCTCCAGCAAAGCTGCGATGTCTTTCTTTGTTTTGTCCTTTTCAAAATGCCCTGGTGCTCTGGTATCCATTTCACTTAACTTGATCCTGCTCATGACAACTATTTACCACAATATAAAAAGATCCCTCCAAATGAATTTGATTTAGGAAATTTGCCAACTGGTTCTCAAAATGGCATTCAACAAACTTATCAATTGGTCACTTTTCTTATTACTTAGCATCATTTGGGGCAGCTCTTTTATCATAATGAAGCACAGCAAGGAGGAACTGACAGCCTCGCAGATAGCCGCGGTGCGAATTTTTTCTGCCGGCCTGGTTTTTCTTCCGTTTGCAGTGGTCCAGCTAAAAAAAATCCCGAGCAAAAAAATACTTCTTGTTATTCTTTCTGGTGTGACTGGTAACCTCATACCAGCATTTTTATTTGCTTCTGCCATTGCAAAAAACATTGACAGTTCTTTGGCGAGTATTCTTAATTCGCTTACTCCAATTTTTGTTGTTCTTATCGCTATTGGTATTTTCAGAGATAAGATCAAACTTCAAAAGATTGCCGGTGTTCTTATTGGCTTTGCCGGACTGACTCTTTTGTTCTTGTTTTGGAAAGGCGTCAGCTTTGAGAACTTTAAGTATGCCTCCCTCATTTTATTCGCCACCGTTTGCTATGGCATCAACATAAATATGGTTGCTCATTTTTTGAAGGACGTCAACCCCGTTCAAATTGCCGTGATATCTCTTGCTTTCATGACGGTTCCTACGGTTTTTGTCTTATGGCAACAAAATTTTCTACAGCTTGCGTTCGATGAACCGGCCATTCAGTGGGCAGTGATTGAGGCAGCGGCGCTGGGGATTGTCGGCAGTTCGATTGCGACGGCTATGTTTTATGTTCTTATCAAGCGCGCAGGTGGCCTTTTTGCTTCGCTGGTAACTTACGGGGTTCCTTTTGTCGGAATTTTTTGGGGTATTGTAGATGGTGAGAATATCACCATTAGGCAGATAGCATGTCTCGGAATCATTCTTCTTGGCGTGTACCTCGCAAACAAGCCAGAAAAAACAAATAGCCACGCTAAGGTTTCGCTCACCGAAGAATTTGCCGAGGAGACCATTTGATCACACAAACATTATTTCCTTTTCTTTTGAGGAAAGGTGCTTGTCGACCTCAGAGATGAATTTATTTGTGAGATCCTGGATATTTGTTTCGGTATCTTTCGCGATATCCTCACTCAATCCATTCTTTTGAAGTTTCTTGATATGTTCGAGCGCATCCCTCCGAATATTCCTAATAGCCACCTTCGAATGCTCGCCTTCCCCCTGGCATTTTTTTACAAGTTCCCGACGGCGCTCTTCGGTGAGAGGTGGTAGAAAAAGCCTGATCTGGTTGCCATCGTTTTGTGGATTTATACCAATGTTGGCTGCTATAATAGCTCGCTCAATGGGCTGCAGCATATTTTTTTCCCATGGTTGAATGGTTAATGTCCTTGCATCCATCACGCTGATGTTGCCTACCTGGCTTATGGGTGTCGGTGAACCGTAGTAATCTACGACGATACCGTCTACTACCTGGGGC
>VBAU01000270.1:0-237 GCA_005883855.1 Bacteroidota bacterium | reverse complement strand
TAGGGGAGACAAATCTAAGAAAAATCAAGGCACAAGTTGACGGAATAGGGAAGATCTGAATAGCCAATGACAAAGAAGTTACAAGCAGAATTCTAGAGGGGCGCATGGTTCTTTGGGCCTATGACTTAGAAAGTTGACTCAATTACTGTTGCTCAACGATAGCCGTTTCTGTCGCGAGGGTAACAACCTTTGGAGTGGCTCCATTTGTGAATTCGGTTTTTTCATCTAAGTGTTTGG
>VBAU01000269.1:10844-12342 GCA_005883855.1 Bacteroidota bacterium | reverse complement strand
CGGTGGGCTCGCAACGAAGGCAGCTCGTTATACAATTTCTATCCGAATCTGCTTTGCTGAATGCCCTTGCATTGATACTTGCCATATTGATGGTAACCGTTGCCATACCTGGGTTCAACCGGCTTTCGGGGCAGCACCTTTCTTTGTCGGTGTTTTCAAAAACTGATTTTTGGCTAGGTCTCGGTGCACTGTTTATCGTTGGCGTATTTCTTTCGGGGTTGTATCCTGCATTTGTCTTGTCCGGGTTTAAGCCTATTGAAGTGTTGAAAGGAAAAATGGCGGCGACGACAAAAGGGTCGTTATTAAGAAAGGGATTGGTTGTATTTCAATTTACAGCTTCACTGTTTCTATTGATAGGTACGCTGGCCGTGTACCGCCAAATCCAATTCATGAGAAAACAATCACTGGGGATCAACATTGATCAAACACTGGTGGTAAGATCGCCCAATGTTGTTACTGATTCCACATACGTGCAAAATATGACGGCACTAAAAGAGGCTTTAAATCAGCAAACTTCTGTAACCGGTGTTACCATTTCAACAAGCATTCCTGGTGAACCTGTAAATTGGAACGCAGGTGGAATAAAAATCGTGGGGACAGATGAGTCTACTCAAAAACAATATCGAGTCATCGGTGTCGACTACGATTACATGAAGTTTTACGGAATTAAACTCATAGCTGGCCGCATTTTTTCAAAAGATTTCGGTTCGGATGACAGCGCTGTCATATTCAATCAAAAGGGATTTGAACAATTGGGCTTGAATAGGCCTGAAGATGCAATAGGAAAAAGGATTGATTTTTGGGGCAGGCGATATACAATTATCGGTGTTGCTGAAAATTTCCATCAGCAATCTTTACGGGAAAGCTTTGAGCCGCTGATTCTTCGCCTGATTCCTGATGTGCGCGGGTACTTATCGGTTAAAACTCGTGCTTCGAAGGCAAGTCAATCCATCGCACAAGTAAGAGCCAGTTGGAATAAATTTTTCCCCGGAAATACCTTTGAATATTTCTTTCTTGACGATCATTTCAATCAGCAGTATAAAGCAGATCAAAAATTCGAACAGGTATTCGGACTATTTACCTCGCTTGCAATATTAGTCGCGTGCCTCGGATTGTTTGGTCTTGCCTCGTTTACCACCGTGCAGCGAACAAAAGAAATCGGCATAAGGAAAGTATTAGGCGCATCGGTGCCGGGAATTCTGAAATTGTTATACCAGGAATTTGCCATCCTGCTATTGATAGCATTCGTTATAGCGATACCAATAGCGTGGTATGTTATTTCAAATTGGTTGCAGGGTTATGCTTTTCGTAGCAATATACATTGGTCGTATTTCATCGTGTCTTTTATGATCATTTTAGTCGTCGCTTTACTGACGGTAAGTTTTCAGTCAATAAAGGCGGCGGTGGCGAACCCGGTGAAATCTTTACGAACGGAGTGAAGGCGTGAGACGTGAGACGTGAAAGATTTGACGTTTCACGTTTGACGTTTCACGACAAA
>VBAU01000269.1:0-10818 GCA_005883855.1 Bacteroidota bacterium | reverse complement strand
AGAAAAATAAAATTTTCTCGATTATAAATATTCTTGGATTTGCGATCGGACTTACGTGCTTTACATTTATTGCTGCATACGTTTATAATGAGTTGAGTTATGACACTTACCCAACTGAAACAAAAAACATTTACCGGGTAAATCTGTCTGTTGTTGGGAATGGTGATGTTGCGGTCTACCCCGATGTAGACGTCGCCGTTGGTGAGGGAATCAAGAATGCCTTTCCTGAAGTAAAGGCTTTCACTCGGCTTTTCCATGTGACAGACTTTGTAAAATATAAAGATGCACAATTCAAAGAGGACCTTGCTTTCGCTGACTCCAATTTTCTGGCGCTATTCTCTATTCCGTTGATAGCCGGTAATCCGGCAACAGCTTTGGTTCAACCAAACAGTATTGTGGTCTCAAAAAAGCTCGCCAAAAAATATTTCGCAAGTGAAGATCCCATTGGCAAGTCCCTGATCATTGGTCCACGCCAGGCCCAATATAAGGTCACGGGCGTCATCGAACAGGTTCCTGAGAATTCACATTTCCATTACGACGCATTTCTCAGCATGTCCACGCGGAGGTACACAAACCTCACGTGGAGTAACCTGGGTTGGTATACCTACCTTTTGCTGAATAAAAACACGGACGCCAAAAAACTGGAGGCCAGGCTCCCTGAACTCGTTGCCAAATATGTGGTGCCGGAAATTCAGCACGACATGGGTGTTAGCCTTGCTGAAGCTCAAAAATCAGTAAATACATTCCGCTTTTGGTTGATGCCGCTTACCAAAATACATCTGTATTCAAATACTAAATATGAGTTAGAGGCCAACGGCGACATAAAGTATGTTTACATTTTCTCAGTGCTAGCTGCGCCGCTTCCATTAAACGTTCGAGAGAAGTAGGTATTCGAAAGGTTTTGGGCTCGATAAAAAAACAACTTGTCCTGCAGTTTCTTTCTGAATCGGTGTTGTTTACCTTTTTTGCACTGATCATGGCATATATGTTAGTGTTCCTGTTGCTTCCTTATTTTAATCGGCTAGCGGGCAAAAACCTGGAGATTGATTTTTTTCTGCGATACCAGACAATACTTACCATATTTAGTGTAAGTCTCCTCGCAGGAGTATTGGCCGGGATATATCCTGCTTTCTTTTTATCGTCTTTTAATACGATAAAGGTTTTAAAAGGATCATCATTAACCGAACGTTCGCAAAGAAGCCCGCTTCGCAGCAGCCTGATCGTGTTCCAGTTTGTTGTTTCAATTGCGTTGATCATCGCGACCATCATTGTCTCACAGCAATTGAGTTATATGCAAAACAAGAAATTGGGCTATGATAAAGACGAGCTTTTATTTCTGCCTGATGCCCGGTTACTAGGCAACAACCAGGAAGCGTTTAGGCAACAGGTAATGCAGGACAGTCGGGTGGCTTTGTCAAGCATTTCCCGGTCAGTTCCTGGCGGCGACATCATGGATGGAACGGAGGTTTATCCCAGAAACGAAAACTCGAACGGTACCGAGATTCATGCCAATATATCGCATGTTGACTATGATTATCTCCGCACATTGGGTATTAAATTATTGCGGGGCAGAAATTTCTCGAAAGAATTCGCGACTGATTCTTCGTCAGGGATAATCGTAAACGAAGCCGCCGTGCGACAACTGGGATGGACCGTGGACAATGCCGTTGGCAAAACCATTATTCGTTCGGGACAACAGCAATTAACGGTGATTGGAGTCGTTGCAGACTTCAACTACGCTTCGGTGAAACAGGAGGTCGCTCCCATGATGCTGATGCTGGGAAATAATTGGGGCGGTTTTATAATAAAAACCAAAACGTCCGACGTCAAAGGCTTCCTGGCCGATTTGCAAAGAAAATGGGCCGCATTCAATCCGCCGGGGCCGATGGAGTTCAGGTTCTTTGATCAAACATTCGCCTCGTTGTATGCCAGTGAACAAAAGACTCAGCAAATATTCTCAGTGTTCACCATTCTCGCCATCATCATTGCCAGTCTCGGCTTATTTGGACTTTCAGCATTTGTTATACGACAACGTGCAAAAGAGATCGGCATTCGAAAAGTATTAGGCGCATCTGTTCGGCAGGTCTTCCTGATCGTCTCCAAAGAATTTTTGATATTGGTTGCGATCGCATTTGTCATTTCTGTGCCTATTTCATGGTGGGCGATGACCACCTGGTTGCAAGGTTTTGCATACCGAATCACGATAGATGCAGGTGTGTTTTTGATCGCCGGTGCGACGGTGATTGTTGTAACATTATTGACAATAAGTTTTCAGTCAATCAAAGCGGCGGTGGCGAACCCGGTGAAATCTTTACGAACGGAGTGAAAACGTCAAACGTGAGACGTGAGACGTGACAAGTGTTTCACGTTTCACCTTTCACGACAAATAAGAGTTGACATGATCAAAAGTTATTTCAAAACAGCATGGCGCAGTCTTCTTCGAGGAAGAAGTTTTTCCCTGATCAATATCGGCGGCCTGGCTATTGGCATGGCGGGAGCAAGCCTTATTCTGTTGTGGCTACAAAATGAAATCAGCTTCGATAAATTCCACATCAATAAAGACAGGTTGTACGAGGTCTACGGTCTTACGAATAATACCGACGGTCGTCCGACTGTAATACCTGTCGTGCCGCAACCACTCGGTCCGGCGATAAAACAAAACTTTCCGGAAGTAGAAGGGCAGACACGTGTAAAAGATATAAACAGTTTTCTCATTACCGCGAACAGTAAGAGTTTTACAGGAATCAATGGCAGTTTTGTTGACCCGGCTTTTTTGCAGATGTTCAGTTTTCCCCTCGAGCGGGGAAGTGAACATGACCAACTCAAAAACGTTTACTCCATTACGATCACGGAAAATCTTGCAAAAAAACTATTTGGCAACGAAGATGCCGTTGGCAAAATTGTCAGGATTGACAGCGTTGACAATTTCACGGTTACAGGTGTGCTGAAAAATCGTCCATCAAATACCCGCTTTGATTTTGAATACTTGTTATCCTGGGATTACTTAAAAAAACTTGGCCCAGGATGGAGCAATGAGAGCTGGCTAAGTAACAACACGCCCGTGTACGTCCTCCTTAGTCAAAATACAAATCTTCAGGCGTTCAATGCTAAGATCAAAGACCTTTCGAGAATCAATGCCGGCAGGAATGATATATGGACGCATTTTCTGTTCCCTCTTCGCCAGTGGCACTTATACAGCAACTTTGAAAATGGCAAGCCCGTCGGAGGTCGAGTTGACACTGTTCGCATATTTGCAATCATTGCCGTATTCATTCTGCTCATCGCCTGCATTAACTTCATGAACTTGAGCACTGCACGAAGCGAAAAACGCGCAAAGGAAGTTGGTATAAGAAAGGTTGCTGGAGCGGGTAAAAATTTATTGATAGGTCAATTTATTGCAGAGTCGTTTTTAACCACATGCATTGCCGGAGCCATCGCACTGCTGACCGTTCAGCTCGTTTTGCCCTCATTTGATAAGATCATCAGGGAGCAGCTTTCCATTCCATACTCAAATCCTTATTTCTGGCTGTGTACAATCGCTTTTATCTCAGTGACAAGTTTGCTTGCCGGGAGCTATCCTGCATTTTATTTGTCCTCGTTCGAACCCATCAGCATATTCAAAAAACAGTTTAAAAGAACCACAGCCATCATTTCACCAAGAAGGATGTTGGTGGTCGTGCAATTCACATTTGCAATTATCCTCATTATATCAACCATTGTTGTCCGCAACCAGGTACAGCACGCGCAGAGCCGCGACAAGGGATATTCAAACAATAACCTGATCCATGTGGATTTTGTTGGTGACATTGACAAGAACTACGCGTTAATAAAGCAAGAACTGATTAGTTCGAATATTGCTTCATCCGTAACCAAAAACATGATTGATGTTACTCATGGTGGTGGACATACATGGGGTTTGCGATGGGCAAATGAGAATCCAAAAGACACAAACACGACAGTCACTTTATATAGCGCCGATGCAGATTGGGTCAAGACCGCGAGTTTGCATTTGATTGAAGGAAGAGACATCGATATTTACAAGTATCCCGCTGACAGCTTTTCGGTATTATTGAATGAGACTGCCGTGAAGTTGATGCGCTTCACAGATCCTGTAGGGCAAACAATATCCACGCTTTCCGGTAACAAGCCTTTGCGAGTTGTGGGTGTGGTAAAAGATTATGTTATCGGCTCGCCTTACGAAGAGGTTCCCCCAACCGTTATTGAGGGGCCAGGGTCATGGTTTAATACGATGCATATTAAATTGAATCCTGCTGAGGCCACCGCAGTTAATATTCTTAAAGCCGAAAAGGTATTTAAAAAATACAATCCTGATTATCCTCTCGACTACAAATTTGTCGATGAAGAATACGCAAAACAATTCGATAGCGAGCAGCGCAGCAAAACAATGGCTGGCCTGTTCGCGGCTCTGGCCATCTTCATCTCGTGCCTTGGTTTGTTCGGCTTGTCTGCCTACGTAGCGGAAAGCAGGATAAAAGAAATAGGTGTGCGAAAAGTGCTGGGCGCATCGGTTTTGAGCATCGCGAAACTGCTGTCTATGGACTTTGTAAAACTGGTGGTGATTTCGATAATGATTGCGACGCCAGTTGCCGCATATGTGATGAACAGATGGCTGGAGGATTATGCATATAGAATAAAACTTGGCTGGGAAATATTTTTTGCCGCCGGACTGTTAGCTATTTCCATTGCGTTAACCACCGTGAGTTTTCAGTCGATAAAGGCGGCGATTGCTAACCCGGTGAAGAGTTTAAGAACTGAGTGAAAGCGTGAGAGGTGAAATGATTCACGTTTGACGTTTTGACATTTCACGACTAAAATAACATTTGTATGATTAAAAACTATTTCAAAATCGCATGGCGCAATCTGACGCGAAATAAAACATTTGCGTCGCTCAATATATTTGGACTCACCATCGGTATTGCCGTCTGTGTCCTGATAGGAATATGGTTACAGAAGGAGCTGAGTTATGATAATTTTCATCCCAATGGTAAACAGATATTCCGCATTGCCAACACATTCAAGAGTGAAAGCGAATCCTTTTCACAAGCAGGTTCGGGGTGCGCATTAGGAGCACAGCTGCCAAAACAATTACCGTCCATTCAATCAGCCTGCAGGGTTTTTACTGAAACATTTAAAGTAAAAACAGGTAACGATCAATTTATCGAATCGAATGCGATAATCGTTGATAGCAATTTCTTTAAATTTTTTGGATTTCGTTTAAAAAAAGGGCAGCCAACAAATGTTTTGGCAATGGCAGATCATTTAGTGCTCTCGGAAAAACTGGCAGTAAAATATTTTGGTAATGCTGACAACGCCATAGGCAGAACGGTGCTTATAGATAATGAATACCCGATGATGGTGGCAGGCATTTGCGAAAATTCGCCCATGAACTCTCATATTCAATTTGACATGGTCGTGCCGTTTGCTCACCTCAGGCGCATAGCAACCGAAAAATGGAAGTTTGACATAGATAATGCCTGGTCAGGTGGTTGGCCTTTTACCTATGTCCAGGTCGCGGATCCCTCTAAATGGGAACAAGCAGAAAAACAAGTAAACTCGGTCGTGGCTCACTTTTCAGAGAAGGAATGGAAAGAAAATAAAATGACCTATAGCTATTTTTTTCAACCCATCCATGACATCCACCTGAAATCACACTTGCGTTATGACGCGGCCAATAATGGAAGCCTGGCACGAGTTAAGATTTTTACAATAATAGGAATTATTGTTTTACTCCTGGCATGCATCAATTATGTCAACCTCACTACGGCCGGCGCAATTAGGAGGGCCAAAGAAACTTCGGTGAGAAAAGTAGTTGGCGCCACGAAGGTCCTGCTGGTTCGACAATTTTTTACGGAAACCTTTTTGGTCAGCGCGATTGCAGTTTTGTTGGGCGTCTTGACTGTAAAATTGTTGTTGCCCGTATTTTCCCAGTGGCTTGGCCAGTCGTACAGTTTTGATTTTTCGCAAACTAATCTTCTGATCATTTCTGCTTTCATTTTGTTTATTTCTGTTACGGCTGGTGTTTACCCAGCTTTTATATTGTCGTCTTTTAAGCCTGCCATTTCATTAAAAGGAAATTTTTCATTAAGCAACCGGGGAAATTTCATTCGTAAAAGTCTCGTCTTATTTCAATTCACCATCGGTATTGCGCTAATTGCTTCGCTTATTATCATCACCCAACAAATGCAATTCATTAAAAACAAATCGCTGGGATTTAATGGTAAAGCGGTGGTGGAGGTTAAGTTTTTTGGCGAGGATGCGGTTAAGTCCATATATATTGAATGTAAGCAAACATGCACAAAACGTAGTGGGCGGCTTAGGTAATGGATGGACAACAACTGAAAATCTGAAGGGTGAAGAAATATCCACCAGCTTATACGGCATGAGTGTGGACACTTCATTTTTTGATACCTATGATATGAAGCTGGCGGCTGGTAGATTCTTTTCTCCGGCATTCCCGGCAGACACGGCAAAGTCATTGATAGTAAATGAAGCGGCCGTGAGAACGTTTGGATGGCAAAGGCCGGACAATGCGATTGGAAAGCGATTTGGAAAAGGCGACGACCAACAGGTTGTAGTAGGTGTGGTCAAGGATTTTAACTTCGAAAGTTTGCATAAACCGGTGGAGGCCTTACGCATTGGTTATGCAAAAAGTGGAAACTCGTTGTCACTTAAAATTGATACAAGACATACTGATGAAGCACTAAATCACCTGAAAAAAATATGGGCTTCGTCGGTACCCGATGTGCCACTCCAATATGCATTTGTGGAGGAGAAGGTGAATCAGCAATACGGGAATGAAAATAAAATGCAGGGTGTGTTTTATGCTTTTGCAGGGTTATCGTTACTAATTGCCTGCTTAGGTTTATTTGGCTTATCGATTTATGTGGTTGAAAGAAAAGTAAAAGAGATCGGCATTCGGAAAGTGTTGGGTGCGAGCGTGCCGGGACTTGTAAATCTCTTATCGAAGGACTTTTTAAAGCTGGTGCTGATCGCTATTGCTATCGCAACACCAATTTCCTGGATATCCATGAATGAATGGTTGAAAGATTTTGCTTACAGGATAAATGTTAACTGGATGGTGTTTATCGTTGCGGGATTATCAGCTGTATTGATTGCACTGTTGACGGTAAGTGTGAAGGCAATTAAAGCGGCGATTGCGAACCCGGTGAAGAGTTTGAGAACGGAATGAGAGCGTGAATTGTCAATGGTGAATGGTGAATGGGTTCCCTACTGACAAAAATTCTTGTTGACAATTGACCATTCACTCCCGATAGCTATCGGGACACGATTGACATCAAAATTTCGAGTCCATGATTAAGAACTATTTCAAAACAGCGTGGCGCAATCTTAAGAAAAATAAGTTGTACAGCGGTATCAACATCACGGGTCTTTCGATAGGCCTGGCAGTTGGGATTCTCATATTGCTTTGGGTGCAGGACGAATTAAGCTACGATAGTTTTCATCACAATGCCGGCGATATTTACAAAATTAATTCTCACATTGGCGCGGGTACCAGCGCGCAGGTTTGGGACGGGGCACCAGCTCCATTGGCTGTCTTCAGCAAGCAAATACCTGACGTGATGAAGACAGTGCGGGTAAACGAAATTTACCAGTCGTTTCTCTTCAAATATGGTGACAAGAAGTTCAATGAATCTAATCTTGCCTTTGTTGATTCAACGTTCTTTTCTGTTTTTGATTTTAAGTTTCTCCAGGGCGTTGCCACAAACCCTTTTCCGAATATCAATTCCATAGTTATTACTTCTTCGGAAGCCAGAAAATATTTTGGCAATTCCAACGCGGTCGGTAAAATACTTGCAACCGCGCAGGGCAATTTTACAGTCACGGGTGTAGTTCAAGATTTTCCGGAAAACTCAAGCTTTCGTTATAACATGGTACTCCCCATGAGCTGGTATGCGAAAGAATTTGCAGCCTCTGGAGGCAATGGGGACTGGAAAACCATGGATGAGGATCTTGGCAACTACTATTTTCATATTTATCTGCAGCTAAAGAATGGTGCGTCTCCTGAAACGGTTGCAAAAAAGATATCACAATTGTATATAGATAGAAGAAGGGACGATGCGGATGCGAAAAATAATTTCTTTACTCTTCAACCGTTGCAAACTCTTCATTTGGTTACCCCCGACGGAAATAGCAGCGCGTTGCAGACCGTGAGAATATTTTTGGTTGTGGCGATCCTGATCTTAGTAATAGCCTGTATTAATTATGTAAATCTTTCTACAGCACGTTCCATACTCCGTTCAAAAGAAGTGAGCGTGCGTAAAATTATTGGCGCAGCCAGAAACCAGTTGTTTGTTCAGTTTGTGATTGAATCGGCGCTATTATTTTTATTCGCATCGGTAGCCGCTCTTCTTATTGTTTACTTGCTGCTTCCGGTGTACAATGACATCTCGGGTAAGCACCTCGTATTCAGTTTTGCAAACAAGAATGTATGGATTGTCGTCGTAGGCGCCCTCCTTGGAACATTGGCTTTAGCCAGCATTTACCCGGCCCTGCAATTGTCCTCATTCAAGCCCATCCAGGCATTGAAGGGTAAACTTTCAGTTGGCGTGGGCAATACATTTCTTAGAAAAACACTGGTCGTTAGCCAATTTATTTTTTCAGTGAGTCTCATTATTGCGACGATTGTTATCAGCGGACAATTAAAATATGTAAGGCAAAAAGATCTCGGGTTTGATAAAGAACATGTTTTTGCATTTGGGCTAAAAGATGAAATGCACAATCATTTTGAAGCGTTCCGCAACGAGCTTTCAAAGCAACCAGGGATATTAGGTATTGCTTCCATCAACGGCACGGTTGCGGGCGTCAATGGTACCACAGGCGACACGTATTGGGAAGGAAAGGAACTAAACAGGACATTCTTAATTCATCCCAACGCGATTGATAAGGATCTGATACCCCTGTTGAAAATGAAGATCGTCCAGGGCAGTAATTTCACCGGATCACCGGCAGACTCTGCACATTTTATACTAAATGAAACAGCTGTTAAGCAGGCTGGCATTAAAAACCCGATAGGCAAGTCTTTCACGTTGTGGCAAAATAAAGGAACGATTATAGGCGTGGTGAAAGATTTTAATTATGCTTCCTTAAAGAAAGCCATCGAGCCGGCCATATTTTATTATGATCCTGCTTGCTGGGGAATCTATGTAAAAACTACTGCCAAAGACGTATCAAAAGCAATTGCCGGTGCAACCAGAACATGGAAGCAGTACTCAAGCGAGTTTCCTTTTGATTATTCTTTCCTTGATGACGATTTCAATAAAATGTATAAGAACGATCAAAGAATAGGGGTTCTCTTTAACCTATTCGCCGTGGTTGCAATCGTGATTTCCTGCCTGGGTCTTTTTGGCTTAGCGACATACACGGCGAACGTCAAGACAAAAGAAATTGGAATCAGAAAAGTATTAGGAGCGAGTGTGACAAGTATAACCCGCTTGTTAGCGCGAGAGTTCATCGTATTGGTATTGTTAGCTTTTATGATTGCGTCACCTGTTACATGGTTTGCCATGAATAAATGGTTGCAGGATTTTGCTTACAGGATCAGCATTAGCTGGTGGATGTTTTTTATAACGGGTTTACTTGCTGTATTGATTGCATTGTTCACCGTAGGATTCCAGGCAATTAGAACGGCGATCGCGAATCCGGTGAAATCGTTGCGGATTGAGTGAAGGCGTGAAACGTGAAAGGTCTGACGTTTCAGGTCTCACCTCGTCGCAAAAACAAGAAAATTAACATGATTAAAAATTATCTCAAGACGGCGTTTCGCAATCTCTGGAAAAATAAGACTTACGGTTTCCTAAACATCTTTGGGTTAGCCGTGGGTGTCACGTGCGCCGGTTTCATTTTTCTGTGGGTGGAAGATGAACTTAGTTACGACCACAACAATTACAAAAGAGATCAACTATACCAGGTTATTGAGAACCAGGCATACGAGGGAAAGACTTACACCTTCGGTGCTACACCGGGCTTACTAGCTGTCGGCATGAAAGAGGAGATACCTGGAATCAAAAACACGTGTCGCATGACCTGGGGGCAGTATACATTATTCAGCTTGGGCGACAAGGCGATTTATGAGGAAGGGTTCTACGCGGACTCTTCTATTTTTAGCATGTTCACTCTTCCGTTCGAGCAAGGAAAAAAAGAAAATGCATTGACTCAACTGCATTCCGTAGTGATCACCGAAAAGATGGCTAAAAAATTTTTTGGCGATGATAAAACTATAATTGGCAAGTCGCTCAAATTGGACAATAAGGAAGATTACATCGTTAGCGGCGTCCTCAAAGATCTCCCGGAAAACACATCTATACAGTTTGGCTGGCTAGCGCCTTTCCAGGTCTACCTGGACAAGAACACGTGGTTGCAGCAATGGGGAAACAACGGGATACAAACCTTTGCAGAGCTGGATAAAAAAGCCGATCCTGCGGTCATCAATAAAAAACTATATGACTACATAAAGTCTAAAGATACCACTGCGATAGCAAGGCCGTTCCTGTTCGCGATGAACGACTGGCGCCTCAAAAGCAAATTTGAAGAAGGGAAACAAGTAGGCGGCCGTATTCAACACGTGCGCATGTTCAGCATCATTGCATGGATCATTTTACTGATCGGTTGCATCAATTTTATGAATCTGGCCACCGCACGCTCGGAAAAAAGAGCAAGGGAAGTGGGCGTTAGAAAAGTATTAGGTGCGGGAAAACGAAACCTCATCATTCAATTTCTTGGTGAGGCCGTGATGATTTCTTTTCTTTCTGTTGCATTGTCTATTGTAATCATGTACCT